>JAYWHB010000405.1:0-9499 GCA_043777915.1 Deinococcales bacterium | reverse complement strand
CGGCACAGCACCATACCCAGCCTTGGTGGAAAGTTATGTGTTTGACAGGTGTGGATTACTTCTCTTCACTTGGTTATCAACCGGCTTTGGCGGCGTTGGCGGCAGGTGCATTGTCGCCGTTTGCGACCCTGATTTTGGTGCTTGTGACCCTCTTTGGGGCATTGCCAATGTACCGCCGAGTGGCTGCTGAAAGTCCGCATGGGCAGGGCAGTTTGTCTATGCTCGAGTCGTTGCTGGCTTGGTGGGCTGGAAAATTAACGGTTTTGGTGCTGCTTGGTTTTGCCATGACTGGTTTTATCATCACGATTACCTTGTCGGCTTCGGACGCGGCGGCGCACATCATCGAGAATCCGTTTGTCCATCAGTATGTCGAAGGCAAAGCCGTGATTATTACCTTGGTGCTGATTTTTCTGCTCGGCGCAGTCTTCTTAAAGGGTTTTTCGGAAGCGATTGGCATTGCCGTGGTCTTGGTGATTGTCTTTTTAGGCTTAAATGCCGTGGTTATTTTTCGTTCGGCATATGAAATTTTTACCCATCCAAATTACCTTCCAGATTGGCAAAACCTGATTAGTTTACGGGTGGATAACCCTGTAGCGTTGTTTGCGGCTTCGTTTTTACTCTTTCCTCAATTGGCTTTGGGTTTATCCGGATTTGAAACCGGTGTGGCAGTCATTCCATTGGTCAAAGGAAATGCCAACGATAACCCTAAAAAACCACTTGGGCGAATTCGCAATGCCAAAAAACTCTTGACCGTTGCTGCGTTAATCATGAGTGTTTATCTGATGGCTTCGAGTATTATTACGACTTTAATTATTCCAGCCGAAGAATTCCAAAAAGGCGGAGAGGCTTACGGACGCGCCCTTGCCTACTTAGCCCATAAACTTTTAGGCGACGGCTTTGGCACACTCTACGACATCAGCACGATTCTGATTCTTTGGTTCGCTGGCGCTAGTGCTGTGGCAGCCCTCTTAAACCTTGTGCCGCGTTACTTGCCACGCTACGGTATGGCACCAGACTGGGCGCGAGCCAACCGACCATTGGTTATTTTATTCACGGTCATCAGCGCGATTGTGACGATTGCCTTTAATGCCGATGTGACTGCCCAAGCCGGAGCATATGCGACGGGTGTGCTGGCGTTATTCTCGAGTGCTGCCATTGCTGTGACTTTATCGGCTCGTAAAAAAGGTCAGACGGGTTCGACGATTATGTTTGCAATTATTACCGCAATCATGCTCTTTGCGACGATTACCAACATCATAGACCGACCAGACGGCTTACGAATCGCTGGAATTTTTATCGCGGGGATTGTGCTGGTTAGTTTGCTCTCGAGAACTTTCCGCAGTCTCGAGTTACGAGCCACCAAAATCGAACTTGATGCCACCGCCCAAAAATTTATTGATGACCTTGCCCACGGCGAATTGCGGATTATTGCCAACCGTAAACAAACAGGGGCAGAAGCTGAATATTACGATAAAGAACTGCGGCAACGCGAAGACCATCACATCGAAGAACGCGAACCTGTGGTCTTTCTCGAGGTCGAAATTTCGGATGCTTCGGACTTTGAAGATGTGCTGCGGATTCGGGGCGTAGAACTGAATGGCGATTGCGGCAAGTACCGCATCATGCGGGTTAAAGCCCCAGCCGTACCAAACGCGATAGCAGCGTTTTTGCTGTACATCCGCGACGAAACCCATTTGCAACCGCATTGTTATTTTACTTGGTCAGACGGTAATCCGTTGCGCCATTTAATGCGTTATGTACTGTTTGGTGAAGGCGACACCGCCCCGATTACCCGAGAAATCCTGCGCCGCAGCGAACCAGATGCCAAGCGCCGCCCAATGATTCATGTTGGTGGGTAAAGCCTAATTCTCGAGCATCACTGCTAAAATGCTTGAAAACACGCCAAGAATCATCGAAATACTGCTTGTGTACTCGAGTGGGGTTAGTACATATCTGTTTGAATCTATGGTTAATTGCGTTCCCTCGAGTTTTAGGAACTGCCAAACTTCTGCACTGGTGACACAACCATAAATGCAGGGTTTGGCTTTGTTGGCTGTTTGATTAAATTGCATTGCTCCAAGCATCTGAGCGATACATTGCCCAAGTCCAAGTTCAATGTCTTGTTTTTTCGCTTCTTGATTCCAAGATGCACCTTCGGGCGGAATCGCCTCAACCAGCGTCAGAATTGGAGGACTGAGCAAGGCGGGTAATGCAATTCCTTCAGCCACAATAAAATCGCATTCTCCATTCAAGCCACGGCTTGGATCGGCGTTTAGGGTCGCTCCAGAGTAAATGGTGATTCGTTCATGGCTGATTTGACGCAGTGCAAGAAGAACTGGCGCAACAATAAATTCTGAACGGGCTTTCTCAGAACCACCACGTAAAGCCAAGGAAATACCCGCTTCTAAACTCATGGTCAGGAGTTCGGGCAAGGGTTGCGCTTCAATTTTATCAAAAAGCGACTTGATTTCAACTTGTAAAGAAAATTCTTGCACCACTCGCTCAAGACTAAATTCAGTGTACGCCATAGAGCAAGTCTACGCCAAAATAATGAATGCTTATTTTATGCGCTCGAGCGCCCATGCAAAACGGGTTCTAACGCCCATGCAAAACTGGCTCGAGCGCGGGTTTTCATGGCTTCTACAGCTTCCCAATTCGGTTGGTCATTTTTTAGTATCGCAGTCTCGAGAACGCCAATATCAAAGCTGGTGGGTAACTCGAGGGCGCTGACATCACGGCAAAAGCCCTGGACTTTGGGGTCATAAGAGATTCCATAAAAAGGAACTCGAGCCGCCGCCGCCAGAATCACCGCATGAAGGCGCACACCAATGACTGCACCACTGCTTGCAATCAGTTCAAGCGCCCGAGCAGGATTGGCGGTGTTTTCTATTGCAGTGTTAGGAATCCCTTCAAAGGCTTTCAGTTCATCGTCATCCCAACCGGGCTGGAAACCAAGTGCCACAATACTTTTACCTTGTTGTACTAATTTTTTAGCGAGTTCCACGAGACAATCGGTGGCAGCCGCTTGTCCTTCTCGAGGGGCAATCAGAATTTGATTTGGGTTTTGGGTTATGCCAACTGGTTTTTCCAACAATAACGCAGGGTCGCCGCCAAGTTGCACCGCCACGCCCAATTTCTCGAGCAAGGCAAAACTGCCAGAATCACGGACAATACTGGTTACGCCACGCAAGGACGCGGCTACTCGAGTCTGCCCTTGCGTGGACAATGGTCCGATGCTTTGGTTAAATACCGCCACCCGCTTGCCGAGTATTTTTGCCAAACCAATAATGCCAAGGTAATAGCTCAGGGTACGGCTCGAGGTTTTATCTTGCAGTAAGCCGCCGCCGCCAGACAAAACCACATCTGAGTTTAGAATTGCCAGTGGAGTCTCGAGGGGACTCATGCGTTTGACTGCCTTCACACCGTACAAAGCCGCAGTTTCGGCTGGGTTGGCGCTCAGTACCGTGACCGTATGCCCAAGCCGAGTTAATTCTCTGGTGATGGCAAGGCAAATGGCTTCGTCGCCCGTGTTCTTAAAACCGTAATAACCACAAAGTAAAATTTTCATTTTGTTTTTTTCTTACGACGGCGTTTGTGCTTCTTGTCAAAGTTGGCTGGAACTGGGACAGCATTGGGTTTTTCCCGAACCTGTGTGTTGTTTTCAAAAACAGGCAAAAGCGCTAACCAAGGCTGGGCGGGTTTAGCCAGTACCTCGAGTATTTGTGTGCCGTACCGCTCGAGTTTTTTAACTCCGATGCCTTTTATTTGGCTGCATTCTTCTAAGTTGCGCGGGGTTTCTTGGGCTAACCCAGCAAGAATAGCGTTACTCAAGACCAAGAATCGGCTGATACCCTCGGTGTTGGCGGTTGTGTCGCGCCATGTGCGAAGCTGAATAAAGCGGTCTAAAGTGGTGTTGTCCATGCCAAGCGTTACATCGTCTAGGGCTGGCAATGGCGGATGTGCTGCGCCTTCGGGTTCGTCGAGTTCGAGTGGTTCTGGTTCGGGGGTGACTTCAAAAGCGGCATCCAAGGCTGGCTCGAGAACCCGCCAAGTGTCCAGCACATCTTCTAAGCCAAGGCTTAAACGCACCAAACAATCAGATAAACCTAAGCCCAGTGGCTCGAGGGCGCGGTGGCTGGTGCGGTTGGGAATACAAACGGTGTTTTCGGCACTGGCAATCCAATCAAGCGTTTCAAAGTGCCGCAATTTATCTACAAAGGCTTTGGCGGCTTCGGGGACAGCAAATTCAAGAGCAATCAGCGAACCGTTCATTTCGCGTCCATCGCGGGTAAGGTTAGTTTCAGAACTCGGATAAGTGATACCGATAATCGCGGCGTGGCTTTCGATTTTGGGTAAAACCGTGAGTGCTGAAGCCGTTTGGCGCTCGAGACGTACCGAAAGGGTTTTTAAGCCGCGTAAGGCACTGCCGCAAACTTGGGCGTTGGGTCGTGCGCCCACAGTGTCTCGGTGTCCACGAATGCGTTCTAAGAGGTCTTCGGAGCGCCCCATGATTGCCCCAAACGCCAAGGTGCTGTCACCAGTCAGCGACGAGGCACTGGTGTAAATCACGGCATCTATGGCGAACTCGAGCGGACGACAAGCAAACATCGTTAGCACCGAATTATCTACCACCAATAACGCACCTGCCTGATGCACTTTGGAAGCCAGTTTACTCAAATCAAAGGTCGTTAAGGTTGCCGAAGTGGGATTCTCGAGGAAAACCAAACTTGTGCCATCAAATGAAACTTCGGGGCTGGTTAGGTCATTGAATTCAATTTCTATATCAAATTCGGATAAGGCGCTAAATGCCCGTACCGCAAATCCAGAGGACTCCGAGTGCAACATCACTTTGTCATTTGGGCGCAACAAGCGCCCCAAGGCATCCAAAGCGGCTCTTCCTGAAGAAAATGCCACACTCCACGCACCGCGACCAGACAAACCACTGCCCTCGAGTACCCCAAGGCGAGCTTCTAACTGCGCCAATGGGTTCGGAAGGTGATTTTCGGCGCGGACAGCCAGACTATCAAAACGCAAACCGTCGTCCATGCAATTTGTATCATAACCCGTTTTGGGGGGGCGTAAGTCAAGGGGGCAAAAACACGGCATAATGGGTGCATGAAGTTAAGCGAATTTAATCCTTTAAGTTGGAATCCTAAACGCTGGGCGAGCTATGTGCCTTTTGGTATTGGGCAACAGCGCCCCAATAATTATTTGGAGGTTTTTAGGGCAGCTTGGGAATCAAAGGATAATTTGGGCTATGCTTGGAAAGTTTTGAACGAAGGTGTCTGTGACGGTTGCGCCCTCGGCACGAGCGGCTTAAAAGATTGGACACTGGACGGGATTCACCTCTGTAACATCCGCTTGCGTTTGTTGCGCTTAAACACCATGCCCGCTCTCGAGACCGCTTGGCTTGGTGATGTCTCGGCACTGCGGGCGCTCTCGAGTAAAGAACTGCGTGACCTTGGGCGTTTACCATTTCCAATGCGCCGCCTAAAAGGTGAAACAGGATTCTCAAGAATTACGTGGGATGAGGCACTGGATGCGATTGCAACTCGAATCAAATTAACATCAGCACGGCGGATGGGCTTTTTTTTAACCTCTCGGGGCATGACCAACGAAGGTTATTACACGGTTCAGAAAGCAGTTCGGGCAATCGGGTCTAACAGCATAGACAATGCGGCACGGCTCTGTCACAGCCCAAGTACTGTCGCCCTCAAGGAAACCCTTGGGATTGCCGCCACAACTTGTTCGTACACCGACTGGATTGGTTCGGATGTGGTGGTTTTTATTGGCAGTAATGTGGCGACCAATCAGCCCGTTGCCACCAAATACCTGCACCATGCCAAGGTTGCTGGAACAAAAGTCATATGTATCAATGCCTACCGCGAACCCGGAATGGAGCGTTACTGGGTTCCCAGTGCGCCAGAGAGTGCGGTTTTTGGTACTAAAATCACCGATTTGTTTTATTTGGTCAATACGGGCGGGGATGCGGCTTTTTTAAGTGGAGTCTTAAAGCACATCTTGCACCTTGGACTCGAAAACAAAGAATTTATAACAGCCCACACATCAGGTTTTGATGCCTTAAGAATTCATCTCGAGACTTTGGACTGGGCGGAACTCGAAACCAGTAGCGGCTCGAGTGTTACCGAGATGCAGAAATTAGCCCAACAACTCGGCTCTGCCAAGACTGGGGTTTTGGTTTGGAGCATGGGCGTGACCCAGCATTTTTGTGGTGAAGACACAGTACGAGCGATTGTCAATCTTGGTTTAGCGCTTGGTTGGGTCGGACGAGACAAATGCGGTTTAATGCCTATTCGTGGACATTCTGGGGTGCAAGCTGGCGCAGAAATGGGCGCATACAGCACGATGTTGCCCGGCGGTCTTAATCCATCCGAAGAAAATTACCAAGCCCTCGAGCAGCAGTACGGTTTTAGCCTGTCTCGAGAGTCTGGACTGACCGTTCCAGAAATGATAGACGCAGCCCATAACCAAGAACTCGATTTACTCTTTGCAGTTGGTGGCAATTTTCTCGAGGTGCTGCCCGACCCAAATTACGTTGCCTCTGCCCTCGAGAACGTGCCTTTGCGGGTGCATATGGACTTGGTGCTGTCGAGCCAAATGCTGCTTGATGGCGAGGACGTGATTGTTTTACCTGCCACGACGCGCTACGAGATAGAAGGCGGCGTGACCGAAACCAGCACCGAACGCCGCGTGATTTTCAGCCCAGAAATTATTGGACACAGAATTTCGGACGCTCGAGCCGAACTTGATGTCTTTATGGACTTAGCCCGTCGGGTTCATCCAGAACTGGCAGCCCAACTGACTTTTAAGAGTACCCAAGCCATCCGCGAAGAAATTGCTCGAGTTATACCGAGTTACAACGGCATTCAGCATTTAGCCAAACAAGGCGACCAGTTTCAAATGTCTGGGCAGCACTTGTGCGAAGGTGGTATTTTTAAGACCCCAGACACAAAAGGGCGATTTAGCGTGGTTTATCCCTCGAGTAGTGCTGTTCCAGAAGGATTTTTTAGGTTATCCACACGGCGCGGTAAGCAATTTAATTCGATGATTCATGAACATAAAGACAGCATCAATGGAGCAATGCGTGACTCGGTGCTGATGAGTGCTGTGGATGCAGCTAACCTAGGACTCAAAAATGGGGATGCAGTAGAACTAACCTCAAACCACGGCAGAATGTTGGCTCGAGTCTGGATTGCTAATCTCAAACCGAATAATCTCCAAGTCCACTTTCCAGAAGGCAATGTGCTGCTCGATAAATCTAAGCGCTCGGCGCAAAGTCACATCCCAGATTACAATGCACTGGTGCAAATCACTCGAGTCTAGGCATGTTAGGCTATCGCCATGAAAATCCATGTGATTGTGCTGGATAGTGTTGGGGTCGGCGCACTGCCTGACGCGCATTTGTTCTCGAGCAGCCCGAGCCATCCACGCGGCGACGAGGGTTCGCACACAATCAATCATATCTTAGAGCAAACCCAAATAAAATTGCCGAATCTCGAGGGGCTAGGTTTGGGTTGGATTCCAACCGTCAAAGCCAACCGTGTGCCAAACCCCACTGGCAGTTACGGGCGGATGCTTGAAGTCAGTAAAGGCAAAGACACCAGCACTGGACATTGGGAATTTATGGGAATCCAACTCGAGCATCCTTTTCAAGTTTTTCCAGACGGCTATCCAAAACCAGTCATGGATGCTTTCAGTAGCGCCATCGGACGCGGCTGGTTGTGTAATAAGCCGTACAGTGGCACAGATGTGATCAGAGATTATGGGGCGCAACACCTCGAGACTGGTTTTCCGATTATTTACACCAGTGCTGATAGTGTGTTTCAGATTGCAACCCACGAAGACCGTGTGCCACTGGACACCTTATACCGTTGGTGCAAAGAGGCTCGAGCGATTTTACAAAATGAATTTGCCGTGGCTCGAGTCATTGCCCGTCCTTTTCGTGGGACTCATCCGTTTGAACGTGCCAGTGAGCATCGCAAAGATTATTCGCTTGTGCCGCCGCCAAATGCCTTGGATGCCTTATTTGAGGCAAAGTTAGATGTGATTGGGCTTGGTAAAATCCCAGATATTTATGCTGGGCGTGGCTTTACGCAAAGTATTCACACCGACAACAACGATGATGGTGTGCAGAAAATGCTTGAAGTCATGCGTTCAGATTTTCATGGTTTGGCGTTTCTTAATTTGGTGGACTTTGATGCCAAATATGGTCATCGGCGCGATGTCCTTGGTTATGCAGGTGCCTTAGAAACTTTTGATGCCCAATTGCCTGAGATTCTAGCGGCTGTATCAAAAGGTGACAGGCTCTACATTGTTTCTGACCACGGCAACGACCCAACATGGTTTGGTTCAGACCACACCAGAGAACACGCCATGCTTTTAGCCTACAGCCCCAATGTGCCTTCTCGAGACCTAGGGGAACGCAGCACTTTTGCCGACCTAGCTGCTACGATTTGTGCTGGCTTAAATATGCCGTGGTCTGGGCATGGAACGAGTTTTTTCTAGCTTTTGGTCTTCTCGAGCATAACTGGGCAAGCACAAAAGTAACCTCTCACGAACTCCCCCCATCGCCGCAGGCGGGGGAGTTCGTAAGGCATTGCGCTTTTTCGATTTCGCCTTTCGCTTCACATCACTGTTGCGTTACTGGCATTGCGGATGGTGTCACGTTCCCAAATTAAATCGCGCAGCAACCAACCCGAACCATTGATTTCAATTTCACCAGTTCGTACTGCTTCGATTAAGTACGCTCTAATTGTGTCAATCCGAAACCCAAGCTCGAGCAAATCTAGGATTCGTCGTTTGCCGTCCAAATAACTTGGAATGGTTTGTACGGTGTAGCCTTCGCTACTGCCTTTACGAGCGGCTGGGTGTTGGATTTTCATGCCCATCCACGCAAATTTCTCGAGCAGCACCAAGACTTTACTTGGAATTAGGGGCATGACTCGAGTGGCAACTTCAAAGGCGCTGGCTTCTAAACTGCGTCCGACATTGCGAATGCTTTTACCGCCCTGAAACGGGTGAGGCACATCTTGAACCGTACCATTGTAATCAAGCATCCGACTTGGGCTGCCAAGAATCGGCAACATTCTTGCCCATTCTTCATTGACCCTTGCCCAATCGGTCATCAGGGTCGGAAAAGCAAGGTTAAATTGGGCTATGACTGATTGATTTGATGGAGTAAAGCGAAAATTGCCATCGCTGGCATGAAGTACAAAACTCTGAACCGCTTCTAAACCGCCCCAATCGAGGATATTACCAGCCATCACTTCGCCTTGGACAATGCTCAGTGCCAAAGGCAATTCGGCGGCGACTTGCAAACGCCCAGATTGCTTGGTCAGGTTTATCAGTTCTAAAACACTCGAGAGTGGTGTGTCACGCAGGTTGCCTTCCATGATCCACCTTTCCCCCCAGTTCGTAACCACTTGCAATGGGCAACTCTAGTATACGTGAAGCAAATTTTAGAAGTGGGACTTTCACA
>JAYWHB010000404.1:0-9537 GCA_043777915.1 Deinococcales bacterium | reverse complement strand
GGTTTGAAGTTGCTTGTCTTCTTCTGGTGTTAAATTGATAAAAATTGTTGGTTGTTTTGGCATTCATGTATCATAGAACATTTTAGGGAGATACTTAGCGCATCTTGTAACTCGAGACTAAAACTGCCAATGTAACTTTTGCCTTGACTGTACTCGAGCAATAAACTCTTAGCAAATGCCTGGCGCACTTCTTCGTTTGGGTATGACAACAAATACCGTGTCCCAAGGGTGTTACGGGTTTTGGCAATCATGGTTAAATAACCCGTTTGGAACATTAAACTAACAGGCTCGAGGTTTTGTACATTGGTGGTGCTTATGGTCATTTCATCAAGCGCAATAGATTCAAACTGTATCGCATTAAATTGTGCATTTTTGATCAGTTCGACCAGAAAGGTTGGTGTGCCTGTTTCGTACCAAAATGACCTGAATTCTTGATTCTCTAAAAAAAGCAGAAAAGAGAATGGGCAGAACATTTTATGCACCCCATCCCATGAATACCCGTTGTACCAAAAAGTAATGGCTTCCCATAAAACTGGCATTGAAACATTCAGGACAACTGCTATCGGCTCGAGCCATGGTGCAAAATGCGTGTCAATTTCGCTTCTCGAGTACCCGCAAACTTGGGCGTACTTTTGATTCAAACTAATGTCTTGTAAATTATTCAGGTCAGAGAACAAACTGAGCTTACCGATTTTAGAAACACCTGTTAAAAATACCAAATGAATATGGGCATCCATTGGTTTTAGAACGCCATAAACACTTTTTAGAATTGCTTGGTGTTCGCCACGTATTTCTGGCTCGAGCAGATAGTCGGTGATTGGTTTGTCGTACTCATCTATTAAAACCACGACTTTAGAAGTTTTGGAAAGTTCACGAATTAATTCTTCAAAGGCAGATTTAGCCGTGTTCTGCTCGAGTTGAATGCCGTAATCCGAAGCGGTTAAGCGAAAATCGTTGAGCATCGAAGCCTCTAAGCTACGTTCACGATAATCGAGTTTAGAGAAATCTAGGCGAATCACTGGACGTAGGGCAAAGTCAAACTTATTCTCGAGCCAAAGACTAGCGAACAAATCTTTACGTCCAGCAAAAGCGGCTTTCAAGGTAGATAAAAGTAAGGATTTACCAAAGCGTCTTGGGCGTGACAAGAAAAATACACCACCCTGCAAAAAAGGCATCATATACATGGTTTTGTCCACATACACCATGTTTTCTTCTCTGAGTTTGGTAAAATCTTGAATTCCAGTTGGAAGACGCATTCAAGCATTGTACTCGAGCAGGTGCATGGGTGCTACTAACAATTCGAGTGGTGTATTTTTGATGTTTTGCTCGAGCTTTAGCATAAGCAACAAAAAACCTGCCCAAATTGAACGGGCAGGTTCTCGAGGTTGCTCTGTATTTTTCGAGAAAGCCAAGGAACTGTAAAAATCTCGAGAAATACCTTAAAGACGTAAAAGCTAGAAACTATCCTAATCTTCGCGTTTGTGAAAAAGTCCGTCGTATAAAAACGCCGCCGCCACCGCACCAGCAATCGGGGCTATCCAATACAACCAGAAATTATCTAAGTATCCGCCAACCAGCGCGGGTCCGATGCTACGGGCTGGGTTAAGGGCTGCGCCTGTTAGTGGTCCGATGCAAAGAATGCCAAGGGTGACGGTTAATCCAATAAATAATGCGCCCATTTTTGGCGCTCTCGAGTCCACGGCAGTGCCAAAAATAGCGGTCACTAAAAAGAATGTGGTCAGGAACTCGAGAATGATGCCAGCCCCAATGGATGTGGTTGCCGACAGCAAAGGCGTACCAAGTTTTGCGGCACTAACTGTTTCGGCTGGAAAAACTTGGGTCAAAATAAGAGCAGCAAGAATGCTACCCAATACTTGTGAGACAATGTAGCCGCCAGCCTTGGCTGGGTCTATGCGTCCAGTGGCGAGCATGGCGATTGAAACGGCGGGGTTAAAATGTCCACCCGAGACCGCGCCTAAAGCCGTGCCAAAGACCACAATCACCAATCCGTGGGCTAGGGCTACACCGACCAAGCCAGCGCTGCCGTTCAGGATTGCACCTGCGCCAATCAGGGTGAGGGCGAATGTTCCGATAAATTCTGCGACGAATGCTCCCATAAGTTCTCCTTATTTCTCGAGATTATTTTACACAATTGACTGGTTTGGCGGCACTCGTCTTTGTATTGGGTCAAATAGCTGACATATTGACTCGAGTCCAATAAAATTTGAGTTTGGAATGCCTTTGATTTGATAGACTCATGACAATTCGACGTTTACATATAAAAGTTATAAGCAATGCAGTCCTAGGAGGATGTATGAAGAAAGTAATGTTACTTGGCGCAGCACTGGTTACTGGTCTCAGTTTGGTTCTAGCCGCCGATTCAATTTCGGAATTGGCAGCCAAAGCTAAAGTCGAAGGCAAAATCGTGAGTTATGGTATCCCGAACGATTGGCTGAACTACGAAAAAATGTGGAAGGTCTTTACCAACCGCTACGGCGTGACCCAAGCCGACACCGACATGAGCAGCGCTGAAGAAATCGCTAAGTTCTTAGCCGAGAAAAATGCACCAGTCGCCGATGTTGGCGATGTTGGTTTGGCATTTGGTCCAATTGGCACAGAACAAGGCGCATTTATGCCGTATAAAAACAGCAAATGGGCAGAAATTCCAGAATGGGCAAAAGGCGCAGATGGTCATTATGCGGCTGCTTATTATGGCGCGATTTCCTTCGTGGTCAACACCAAACTGGTCAAAAATATCCCACGTTCATGGAAGGATTTACTGCGTCCAGAATACAAGGGTAAAATTGCGATTAACGACCCACGCCGCGCCGCCAACGCCCAATATGCTGTGATTGCCGCAGCCATGGCAATGGGTGGCTCGGAAACCAACATCAAACCGGGAATTGATTTCTTTGCTAAACTCCAAAAGTCTGGTAACTTGATTCCAACTGTACCGAGCCTTGCCAATATCCAAAAAGGCGAAGTTGCGATTGGCATTAACTGGGATTACAACGGCTTAAACTTCCGTCGTCAACTTGCCGATGAAGGCATTAAACTGGCAATTCAAATTCCACTGGATGGCACAACCGTTGGTCCTTACGCTCCAGTCATCAATGCCTTTACCGCCCGTCCAAATGTAGCCAAGCTGTTCATGGAATTCTTGTTCTCTGACGAAGGTCAACGCTTGTACGCCGAAGGTGGCGCTCAACCAATTCGCGCTAAAATCCGCAACAGCTTATCCGCCGAAATTCGCGCCAAAATGATTCCAGCTTTCCAATACCAAAAAGTTATCCCAATCAAAGCCTGGAAAGACATGCCAAAAATTGTACTTGGCATTGGCGAACAATGGGCAACCGAAGTGCTTGGTCAATAAATCCTTAGTATCTCGAGGGCGCAGTCTTTATCTGACTGCGCTCGAAACATTTTGAGGTTCGGCATGACACGTTTTTTGTCCATTGGCATTGTGATTGCTTTCTTTTTATTCTTAACTTTATTTCTGGTTTTACCGGGCGGGTACTTGGTTTTAACGGCTTTTACCAACAAAACGGGATTGACTTTGGAGCATTGGACAGAAGCCACCAAACCACTTTTTTTTAGGGCTTTAAGTAACAGTGTTACGCTTAGTCTGCAAAGCGCTCTCGAGGGTGGGATTCTTGGCGCATTGGCGGCTGGGGCATTGTGGCGCAGCAGCCCTCGGACGCAGCGTTTTTTGGGTGGCTTAAGTGGTATTGCTGCCAATTTGCGGGTGTGCCTTTGGCTTTTGCTTTTATTGTTTTATTTGGGGTCAGTGGTGTCTTTAATTATATTCTGCAAGGCATCGGACTCGAGACCATAGACATTTACCGACGGCAAAACCTGCATATTGTGTACTTGTATTTTCAAGTGCCACTCATGACCGTTTTAATGTTACCAGCCTTTGCCGCAATTCAAAAAGATTGGCTCGAGGCGGCTCGAGGTTTAGGGGCTTCGCCATTGGTCTTTTGGTGGCGCGTCGGCATTCCAGTTTTATTACCGACGCTACTTGGCTCGATTGTCTTACTTTTTGCCAACTCTTTTGGGGCGTATGCCACGGTGTACGCCCTTTCACAAGGCAGTATTAACTTATTGCCGACCCAAATTGGTTTTCAGGTCTCTGGGCAAGTGGGTTATAACCCCGGGGCGGCGGCGGCGTTAGCCTGCATGATGGCATTTGTTTTATTGTTGTCCTTGGTGATTTACCGCGCTTCAAAACGCTGGGCAGCCAAGCTCGAGGCAGGTGTGGCATGATTTGGACTGTTTTACGCCGTAGCTTTTTGGTATTGCTTTTTTTGTTTTTGACCATTCCAATTCTGATGACCCTGATTTACAGTCTCAGCACCGCATGGACAACCCTCTTACCAGATGGCTACACCTTAGAGGCATGGCAGACGCTATTTGCTGACTCGAGATTCTGGAGTGCGGCTGGACGCAGTTTTTTACTGTCCCTAGCCGCCGTTGGTATCAGTATTGCTTTTTTAGTGCCGACCCTTTTTGCAGTTACACTTTATGTGCCGAAATTAGCGGCTGCTCTCGAGTTTTTGAGCTTGTGGATTTTTGTTTTCCCCGGCGTGATTCTAGCAGTCGGCTTAATCCGAATTTTCTCTAATCCACCACTGGCAATTTCTGGAACACCGTGGCTACTAATTCCAGCCGTCACAGTTGGAGTCATGCCCTTTGCTTACCGAGCCGTTGCCAATGCCTTTGAAGCCGCCAATGTCCGCGAACTGTCCGAAGCTGCTCGTAGCCTTGGCGCGAACGACTTACAAATCCTGCTTTGGGTAATCCTGCCGACTGTGCTGCCCGGTGTCTTGTCTGGCGGGGTACTGGCGCTCTCGGCGGCTTTTGGGGAATTTAGTCTGGCGCAGTTAATTGTCGGCAGTGCTTGGGAGACCCTACCGTACTACCAATACCTGACCAATTCCCAAGACGGACACCGCAGTGCTGCCATTAGTTTTATTGCTTTTGCTGTGGCATGGGGCTTAGGTGCATTTGCTTTATCCCAGAAAAAAGATTCGAGTGCGCTGGTGACAGTATGAGGAATCTCGAGGAGTTAAACTTGAATGGCGATGGTGAGCATATTCCTGTTACCGAGGAAATGTTCGCGGAAATTGGGTTTCAACTGCCTGAAACATACAAAGAATTTATTCGCTACAGCAATGCCGCTTGTCACCCAGAGCTAGATAGCCTATTAAATGTGCCTTATCCAGCATCAATCGGTCATTTGTTTATTATTTGTGATTTGGTGCGTCATTTCTGGAGCTACCATCAATACCTTGAGTGGATTAAAAATGTGTCAGACAGTACCTTTCCTTTTGCAAAAGATCATGGAAGTAATTTGTGGTGTTTTGAATTCGCAAATAATGGGACTTATCATGTTGCACTACGTTTTATGGATGAGCGATTTGAAAAACCCCTATTTATGGCTGAGTCATTTGAGTATTTAATTGACCACCTTTCAGTAGACCCTGAAAATATATGAATTCGAGGAATATTGATGCGATTCGATGATTCACTAGATGGTCACAGGGAGGGTACAAGACCCTCCCCTACGGTTGAGCAAAAAATTTCGCAATCAAACCGTAGGGGCGACCCTTGTGGTCGCCCTGCCACCAAACCAAAGACATAATCTTCATCACCAAAACAGTTCAGGAGTCCCCATGTCCAATAGTGTTCCAATTCGGCTCGAGCAGGTTTCCCGCAGATTCCAAGATAAGGCGGCGGTGGATGATATTAGTCTCGAGGTCAAGCCGGGCGAGTTACTGGCGCTCTTAGGACCTTCGGGTTGCGGCAAAACCACGACCTTGCGCTGTGTGGCTGGGTTTGAAATTCCAGATGCAGGAAAGGTTTTTATTGGGCAAACCGATGTGACCACCCTTCCAGCCGAGTCTCGAGAAGTCGGGATGGTTTTTCAAAATTATGCGTTGTTTCCCAACCTAAGCGTGGCGGGCAACATTGGTTTTGGCTTGCGGGTTGCCAAATGGTCTAAGGATAAACTCGAGGCTCGAGTTCAAGAACTCCTTAAAACCGTGGGGCTGATTGGGTTTGATAAACGAGCAGTACAGTCCTTATCGGGTGGGCAGCGCCAAAGGGTGGCATTGGCTCGGGCGCTGGCTCGAGAACCGCGTTTGTTGCTGCTGGACGAACCACTTTCGGCGTTGGATGCCAAAATTCGGATTGAACTGAGAACCGAATTAAAGCGCTTGCAACTCGAGCTTGGGATTACAACTTTGCTGGTCACACACGACCAAGAAGAAGCCATGAGTATGGCGGACCGCGTTGTGGTCATGAACAACGGTAAAATAGAACAACTCGGCGCACCAAGAGATTTGTACATGAAACCCGCCACGCCATTTGTGGCTGCCTTTGTTGGCGAAATGAATTTACTCGAGGTGCAAAGTCTGGGCAACGGGCAATTTAAGTTACTTGACCAAATTATCAGTATTGCAAGTATCTCCAGCAGCACTACCAAACTGGGTGTTCGTCCCGAAAATGTGACCCTAAGCGAACACAAAACACAATTTAGCGGCACAGTAGAACTTGTCACCTACTTAGGTGCAACCCAACAAGTGCTGGTTAATGTCTCCAATCAACTCTGGATTGCTCGAGTTCCCAACACCCAAATTTTTACGCGAGGGCAAGTGGTTGGTCTCGAGGTTAGCACCGATGCGTGGTTAGGGATGTAAGGAAGGAGGAAGGTAAAAGTTTTTAACCTTCCTCCTTTTGCCCTTCGCCTTTTACCTTTTACCTTTCGCCCTTCGCCCTTCGCCTTTCGCCTCACTCCGAAGGAGTTTTTATGCCGTGGTTCAAGGGTAATACCCACACCCATTCGTTTGTTTCCGATGGTGATTCCGCGCCGCCAGTGGTCTGTGCTTGGTATAAGGCACATGGGTACGATTTTCTTTGCATGACTGACCATAATCATCCATTTGACTCGGCTTGGTTGATTGGCTCAGGTATTGCCGACTCGAGTTTTTTGGTCATTCCGGGCGTAGAAATTACGACGGTTGCTGAAGGATTGCCAGTGCATTTGAATGGACTTGGAATTTCGGTCATGCCAGAACTACCTGTGTACTCGAGTATTGAAGCACTTTTGCAAGGCAGCATAGACAGCATCCGAGCGCTTGGTGGCGTGCCAATTATTAATCATCCTAATTTTTACTGGGCGCTTAGCCCTAAGCATTTGCTGGGCTTAAAAAACTGCAATCTATTTGAAATTTGGAATGCCAGCACCAACTGCAATAACATCGGTGCGGGTGGCAAACCCAGTACCGATGATTTCTGGAATGGTTTATTGGGGGCTGGGCAAACTTGGCATGGGATTGCTTCAGATGACGCGCATGATTTCGCCAGCGAATTCTGGGGTTATAAGAGCCTACCGGGACAGGCTTTTGTTGTGGTGCAGTGCGATAAACTCGAGCAAGCCCAAATTTTAGCGGCACTCGAGGCTGGGAATTTTTACAGCAGCACTGGCATCATGCTTGAATCACTCGAGATAAATTCGCGGCTCATTCGCCTTGAGATTCGTGGTCAGCATCATTATCAGTACACCTCGGAATTGGTTGCACCCAACGGCGAAGTTATAGAAACACAATATGGTACAAAAGTCGAATTTACTTTACCAGAAGGTATTCCCACGGCTCGAGTGCGGATTTTTGATTCTGACGGCTCGAGACTCTGGACAAATATAATCCACAAGTAAACTTTTTTGCGAAAAAATAATTAAGTCATATACTGACAGCGGCACAATTGGGTTTGCAGTAAGCGTTTAGATCGGATTAGGCTAAGTGTTTTGCCGAAATAGCGCGGTATTCAATACCCATAACCAAGCTCCTGGGCTTCTTTGGATAATTCTGCCATAATCTCGAAACTTCTTTTGCGTTGGGCTTCCTTGTACTGCATCACATCCTCGAGCAGCACCCGCCAATGTGTATAGTCAATAGATGTGACTTTGAATTGAGCATATTAAACGCAGATTTTCTTATATGAGTTTTGATATTTAATCACTTGCGACAATTAGGCGACAAGCATTTGGCATAATGCTTTTACCAAGGTAACTTAAAATAGACGCTTTGGAATTCATTTTTTATGGAGAAAATCATGAGCTATTCTGCAAAATCAATTGGCGAAATCATTCAAGAATTCCTCAACCGAACAACATTTTTACCCGCCATCCAACGAGAATACGTTTGGGAAACAGAAAATATTGAAAAACTCTTTGATTCTTTATTAGGAAATTATCCGATTAGTTCATTTTTGTTTTGGAGAATTCGACAAGAAAATAAGAACGAGTGGACTGCTTACAAATTCATTCAAGATTTCGATGAAGACAAATCACATAACCAAGAAACCAGTTTGGCAGGCGTTAATCAAGATATTTACCATGTACTGGATGGACAGCAACGTCTAACATCTCTATTTATTGGGTTGACTGGTTCATATCGTTATTTTCATTATCGTTGGCGAAAAACACGTTTGTACTTGAATATTTTTAAGAAAATCGAACGTAACGAAAATCCAGAAGAATTAACATACCAATTTGCCTTTCGAGAAGATGACATACCAGACCCTAAAGATTCAAACCCACAATACTGGTATTTGGTCAGTAATATACTCAATTTCCCATCAGCCCCAGAAGCATGTAAGCATCTTAAAAACAAACTTCGATCTGATACCTCATTCGATCAGACTCTTGAGGATGATGCGATTGAATTGATCCAAATTCTGCACGCAAAAATTTTTACTGAAAGACTAATCAATTTTTATGAAGAACGCTCCGATGATTACGATAAAGTAGTTGAAGTCTTTATTCGTGCCAACACAGGGGGCAAAAAACTCGAATACAGCGATATTCTACTTTCAACAGCCACTGCAAAATGGCAAAAATTAAATGCCCGAGAAGAGATTCATAATTTCACGGACAGTCTAAATACGATTGGGGCTGGTTATACTTTTAGCAAAGACTTTGTGCTTAAAGGATGCCTTTACTTAACAGATGGTTTACCAATTCAGTACAAAGTTAGAAATTTTACACGACCTAACCTTGAACGGATTGAAGATAATTGGGAGACGATAAAGGAAAATTTGCAAACCACAATTCAATTGGTTTATCAATTTGGGTTCTATAACAAAAACTTAGTGTCCACAAATGCGTTATTACCGATAGCTTTGTATTTGAAAAAAGCGGGTAAGAAAAATTTTGTGGAGTCCTCAAATCGTGATGATGTTGTCAATAAACTTGTTATCCAGAAGTGGTTGATTCTCAGTTTATTAAAGGGTGCTTTTGGCAGTTCATCAGACTCCACCTTAAAGAACGTTCAAGATGTGCTAAACGAACAAACTGACTTAGGTATTTTTCCGTTTGCGGAAATTAACAAACGACTGGGGATTGAAGCCGATTTTACAGAAACCGAACTTGATGGTTTCTTAAAAACAGCGTATAGTACAAAGTCAATAGTTCGGAATGTTTTAGGCTGCTTTAACTCCGAGATTTAGCGTGTCCTGCAAGTCTTTCCTAAATTT
>JAYWHB010000403.1:0-3421 GCA_043777915.1 Deinococcales bacterium | reverse complement strand
AGTGATGCTTTGTGGGTCTACGGGGACAAGCGTTGCGTCGGTTAGGGCTTCGACTTGATGGTCACGCCATTGCTTATTGAGTGCTTCTTCGCCAAAGTAATCGCCAGGCAGAACGTGACGCACGGTTAAAACCCGTCCTTTTGGGGTCAGTTTAGCAATGCGGATTAAGCCACTTTCGACCCGAAATAACGACAAAGCGGGGTCGCCTTCGTAGTAGACAGTTTGTCCACGACGGTAGCGCATTTGGTGCGGACGGTTCATTCCAATGTTCATCATAAAATACTCCTTACATTCGTTCTTTGCGTCGAATGCGCCGCCATAAGTTCTAAATAGAAACTGTGGTACTGGACCGACGATGATTGGCCGCTAAAAACCGATTTGCAGTTCGAGCAGCGTTATAGCCACTGACCGCCACGCCGAGTGTGCCTTGTCCGGGGAAAACAGTCTCGCCAGCCAATAACAAGCCAGCCAAACCAGTTGTGTGATGCAGCGCATTAAAATTTGCGCTTTGGGGCATTTGTGGGATGCCACCAACCCTTCCGAGGCTATGCAAGGTAAAACGCTCAAAGGTACGGGGCGTTCCGCTTTCTAAAAGCACGATTGCGTCGGAGAAACCGGGGAATAAAGACTCGAGGCGTTGTAAAATCTTGTACTCGAGATTTTGTTTTTGGTCACGGTAGGCATCTTGGCTTAAGTTAAAAAACTGTTCGGGCTTAACATGGGTCGAAATGGTGATACTGCGGTAGCCTTCGGGCGCACGTAAACGGTCGTCGCGGCTCGAGATTGAGACTAGAAAATTTTGGGTTAAGCCGTTTTGGTCATAATCGGTGATTTGTTCAAACAGCAGGGTATCTTTGGGTAAGACTTTTTCGTTGATGCCGATGTACAGGGTAAATGCTCCCCAAATTTCGGGCATATTTTTTAATTTTTCTTCGATTGGTTCTAATTTGTGGTCTTGTAGCAATTTAAGGGTGTCTTGAACTGGGGCGGTGGAAATCACTACGGGCGATAAAAAATTGCGTCCATGGGTTTCGACCCCTTTGGTTTGCCCGTTATCTGTAATAATACTTCTGGCTCGAGTCGCATAATGCACCTGCCCGCCGTGGTTGTTGATGTACTGGGCTAAGTCTTCGGCAATAGTGGCTAAACCGCCGGGGACATACTGAGCGCCAAATCTGTATACCTCGAGCGCATATGCGCCGTTGGGCAAGGCGCACTGACCAGAAACACACTGCATTGAATCGAGCAACTGACCATCTATAAAGGCTTTGTGGGCTGGGTCGGTAATGTTGTGTTTCTCGAGCAGATGACCAACGGTGTTATTTAAGTTCAGCAGCACTTTAAGTATACCGGGGTGAATTCCTTGGGCAGTATCCCAGACATCTTGTAAACTTTTCCAAGGCATACTTGGGAAGCGCTTGGCAGCGTGGTGCATTGTGTCTGCTAGGGCTTGGATTTCTGACCAAAAGGCTTGTTTTTGTTTATCTTGCTCGGGGAAGGCTTTTTTAAGCTCCAACTGCCAAGCGGCTCGAGTACCGGGAACGAAAACTTGGCGCTCACCAAGGTGTAGACGCATCACAGGGTTAAGGTTTGGTAATTGGCGAGTAATACCGAGTTGCTGATGGATATTTTGCAAAATTCCATTTGGCTCGAGTCCAGCGCAAACGGTTGCGCCAACTGCAAACGAGAACTTGCCCAGAGCATGGTTGCGTTCATAGCGTGCGGCGCAGCCTCCGGGGTGAATGTCGCGCTCGAGAACCCGCACTTTACGCCCACTTTTTGCCAGTAATGCCCCAGCCACAAGCCCCGCAAAGCCAGCCCCGATAATCGTCACATCGGCGTAGAGGTCTTGGCGGTAAACTTTTGGTCGGTTGGTCTCGAGGGCTTGGGTCATGCTTGAAACCCCTTTTGGGCGGCTTCAAGCACTTCTAAAAGATAATCGCGGGCTTGTTCAGCGTTGTTGCCAACGTAAATACCACCAAGTTCTTGGGCTAGACTTGGGCGTTCATTAAAGACCCGTCCACCAAACACCAGGGTTGGCACAACTTCTTGCAATAAATGAATTTGCGGGCGTATTGCATCTACGTTTTCGGCAGAGCCAACCGAGAGCATCACGGCTGTGGCGCGGACTTCCCTCGAGAAACGGGCTAAATCCACAATTGGCATATTTGCCCCTAAGTAATGGGTGCGGATTCCAGCCCGACGCAAAAAAATCCCAATCGCAAGTGCGCCGATTTCATGGTACTCGTTTGGTCCACAAGCAATAACCGCCACGGGTCCGCCTCTTGGACTGCCCGCCATTTCAAAGAGTTGTAACATCCGTCCTTTGATAAAACTGGTGGCTTGGTGTTCGTGGGCAATCGTAATTTCGCCGCGATGCCATTTTTCGCCAATTTCGATTAGGGATGGTTGGATAATGTTTAAGACCACATCTTCGACCGGCATGGTGGCATGACCTTGGGCTAAGACTTTTTCGGCTTTGCTCATATCGCCCTCTAAGGTTGCCAGTACCATGGCTTCGACCAACTGACTGGCGGGCATGGCTCGAGGGTGGATTCGTTCTTGGCTGTTTTGGGCTTTTGGGGCATCGCGCCATAATTGGGTGGCACGCGAAACGGGGATGCCATCGAGAATATGATTTTTGATAAATTCGATACATTCGACATCCAAAGGGCTATACATACGGTAGCCACTCGGGGTGCGTTCTGGACTAGGAATACCATAGCGTCGTTCCCATTGCCGCAATGTGGTTGCGGGTACGCTCGTGCGAGTTTCGACTTCGCTGGCGGTGAATAGGGGAGTGGTGTCTATAGTTTGGCTGGTCATGGTTTCCTTTTGAAGACTTGTGTAACCTTGTACGAACTTTGAACAAGGTTAGTATCGTACAAGGTTTGTTAAATGTCAAGGGCAGAGCCTTACTGAAAAATATTCTATCTATAACGCACTATTTTAAGATTTATGGAAATCCTTCCCTATAAAAATCAGATTTGAGATACAATTTATAGATTATTTTACGCAATTATTGACTAAGGTTATCGCCTTTTGAATAAGGTTGGTAAGCCGAACTTAGATTCCTTATGCTTAGCGCATCAAAAGGTTTATACAAATTCTCGAGCGTCTAAAAATTAAAAATACACTGCTTAGAACAATATATTTTCTGAAAGATAAAAATCATACCTAACAAAAATTGTAAACTAAATTACAAAACTTGGTTAAGATTAGTCATCACGACCAAACAATTTAAGGTTGATAAATCTTATTGATTCAAGCCAATAAGGTTTCAAGCTACAATTGAAATACATTCCAAGGTGCAAATACACATTAAAGAATTACTTGTGAGGCATTCGGTTTGCACAAAAACTTTAGAGATGCTTGTAAATTAAGTCCAGAACTAAAAGCTCAATAGTTCGGAATGTTTTAG
>JAYWHB010000402.1:0-25899 GCA_043777915.1 Deinococcales bacterium | reverse complement strand
GAATAAAAACCAGCCAATTGACGAATTCGGTTGATGGCACTTTGGTCGTCTGGTTCGCGGTAATCCACTGTTCCAGCAATTGAAGCGTGCATAGAAACTCCACCAAGTTCTTCGGAATCTACAGCTTGCCCAATCGCGGCTTTAACCAGTGCTGGACCCGCGAGGTACAAACCTGAGCCTTCGGTCATGATTAAGGTGTCGCACATCACCGGTAAGTACGCCCCGCCAGCCACGCAGTTACCCATGATTGCCGCAATCTGAGGAATGCCAGCCGCCGACATCCGAGCATTTAAGTAAAAAACCCGTCCAAAATCATCTTGGTCTGGAAAAATCTCATCCTGCATCGGCAAGTACACCCCAGCACTATCCACCAAGTAAACCACAGGTAATTTGTTTTCAAAAGCAATAGTCTGGGCGCGAATCACTTTTTTGGCGGTAATCGGAAAAAACGCCCCAGCTTTAACGGTGGCATCGTTAGCAATAATCATCCAGTCCCGCCCAGATACTTGCCCAATGCCTGTAATCGTGCCACCACTTGGGCAGCCGCCAACTTCGGGGTACATTTCAAAACCCGCAAAAAGCATCAATTCATCAAACCTCGAGTCAGGGTCTATTAAGCGAACAATCCGTTCTCGAGCCGTCAGGCGGTTCTTGCTGTGTTGACGGTCAATGGCTTTTAAGCCACCACCAAGTTTAATTTGGTTGGCACTTTTTTCGATGTTCTCGAGTAAGGTTGTCCATTGTGGGGTCATGGATAAAGCATAACGGTTTTTTAGTGGGAATACAAAAAAGTGTTATACTACTCACCGCTCGAGAGAACCGCCAAGAATGCCTCTTGTGGTACTTCGACTGTACCGATGCTCTTCATGCGTTTACGCCCTTTTTTCTGCTTGCTGAGGAGTTTTTTCTTACGGCTAATATCGCCACCATAACACTTGGCAAGCACATCTTTGCGGTAGGCTTTGACGGTTGACCGAGCAATAATTTTAGCACCAATCGCGGCTTGAATCGGAATTGGAAACATTTGCCTTGGGATGACTTCTGCCATTTTCTCAACAATTTTTCTGCCAATAAATTCGGATTTATCGCGGTGGCAAATAATTGCTAAAGCATCCACGATTTCGTTATTGACTAGAATGCCAACCTTAACCAAATCATTTTCTTGATAGCCAATTTGTTCGTAATCCATGCTGGCATAGCCTCGAGACAGGCTTTTTAGGCGGTCATGGAAGTCGTACAAAACTTCGCCAAACGGAACTTCGTAACGCAGTTCGACTCTTTTACCCACATACACAAGGTCTTTCATGTTGCCGCGTTTTTCTACCAAGAGCTGCATGGCGCTGCCGACGTATTCTTCGGGCAGAATGACTGAAAGTTTAATATAGGGTTCTTCGATTTTGTCAATGCGGTCTGGGGTCGGTAATTGGGCAGGGTTCTGAATTTCAAAAACACTGCCATCGGTTTTGGTGACACGGTAAATCACACTTGGGGCAGTGGCAATTAAATCTAAGTCAAATTCACGCTCGAGCCGTTCTTGCACCACTTCGGCGTGTAGCAGTCCCAAAAATCCGCAACGAAAACCAAAGCCTAACGCCTCGGAGGTTTCTGGTTCAAAATGCAATGCCGCATCGTTGAGTTGTAATTTCTCGAGGGCATCGCGCATTCTTGGGTAATCGGCGGTTTCGGTTGGGTACAAACCACTAAAAACCACAGGTTGCGACGGCTTAAACCCCGGGAAAGGCTCGAGCGTTGGGCGGCTTGCGCCAGTTACGGTATCGCCGACTTGGGCATCATGGATGTCTTTGATGCTGGCGGTAAACCAACCGACTTCACCAGCGCTGAGCGAACCGATTTTTTCTAAAGCCGGACGAAAAACCCCAACTTCGTCCACAATGCACTCTTTTTCGGTATTCCAGAACTTAACACGGTCTCCGGGCGTGATGCTGCCCTCGAGAACCCGAATAAACGGAATCACGCCTTGGTAGCTAGTGTAGACACTATCAAAGACAAGGGCTTTTAATGGGTTACTCGAGTCGCCAGACGGGGCTGGAATTCGTGCCACTATCGCCTCGAGAATTTCGATGACACCCTCACCAGTTTTACCACTGGCAAAAAGGGCATTCTCGGCTGGAATACCAATCACTTGCTCGAGTTCCATGGCGGCTTCGACGGGCATGGCACTGGGCAAATCTATTTTATTAACTATGGGAACGATTAACAGGTCGCTTTCGACTGCCAAATACGCATTGACAATCGTTTGGGCTTCGACTCCTTGGCTGGCATCCACCAGCAGCAGTACGCCTTCGCAAGCGGCTAAACTCCTCGAGACTTCATAATTAAAATCCACATGTCCGGGTGTGTCTATCAGATGAAAAATATAGGTTTGCCCGTCTTTTGCCACATAATCCAAACGCACTGGTGTGGCTTTAATCGTGATTCCCCGTTCGCGTTCCAAATCGAGCGTATCAAGGGTTTGTTCGCGTTTGTCACGTTCAGTCATCGCCCCGCAGACCTCGAGAATCCGGTCGGCTAAGGTGCTTTTGCCGTGGTCTACATGGGCAATAATTGAAAAATTACGGATGTTACTCACAATAACTTTGATTGTACCAAGAATGATGGGGGTGTAATGTCTTTGCGACCTGAAGCTCGAGATAGAACTTGCAACCAAAAACTATTTTCTCGCGTAGACTATGGGTATGAAAAGTAATCCTTTGCTGCCTTTGATTGCCTTGTTGCTGCTTGGCTATGGTGGATTCACCTTGTATCAGCGTGGTCAGTTGAACTTACCAGGTTTACCACCGCGAACAAGCTCGAGCAATGCGCCCAGCACACCAGCTACACCAATCACACCGCCAGTCAGTACCCCAACAACACCAGTCACCACACCGACCACGCCGCCAGCCAACACCACTTCGCTCGAGATTGAGCCAGCCTTATTTGTGCGGGCAGAACTCAAAACCTTGTTTGATTTTTACAATAAAAAAGATTGGGCGAATCTGCTGACCAGTTCTGACACCTACCGCCGTAAGAACCCAACCGATGCAATGGCGGGTTTGCTGCGTGAAGAAGCGATTCTTAAACTCGCCAAGTCCGACAACTACCGAATCGGTGTTTCTGCGCCACTAACGGGGTCATTGCGTCAAGTCGGTGAGGCTTTTTTGCAAGGTGTCTATTTGGCAGTCAAAGAAGTTAATGACAATGGTGGTTTTTTACGCAACCAAAAAGGCGATAAAAATAAAATTAGTGTGCGAATCCTCAACGACGCAGGAGACCGCACCACCGCCATTAAAGTGGCTTCAGAAATGATTAACGACCAGTACATTTGGGGTGTGGTTGGTCCGTACTCGAGCAGTACCCTGCTTGCCAGTGCGCCGATTTATAATGCGGCTTCGCCCGGAACACCGATTATTGCACCAGCCGCCACCAACCCTAAAATCACCAGTGCGGGCAGAATGATTTACCGTGTTGCACCATCAGACAGCACCCAAGGCGCGGCACTCGCCCGTTTGGTCAAGTCTCGAGGCGCAAACAGTGTGGCGGTCTTGTTTGATGAAAACGATGCCTATTCTTTGGGTTTAGCCCAGACTTTCAAAGCCGAAGCGGGGAAGATTGGTTTGACCACTTCCGATATTCCTTTTGTGCTAAATTCAATCACCCAAGCCAAAGTCGGTAATTTTGCAGTGGACGCGATTTTTGTTTCTGGCTACACTGCCGATGTTGCAGCCGCAGCAAAAGTCGAAAAGCCATTTAACAAACCAATTTATGCAGGAGATGGCGCATACGGACAAGACCTGATTGCCCAAGGTGGCTCGAGTGTGGATGGGGTGATCGTCACCAGTTTTTGGCATAGCACCCTGACCGATGCAAACTCGATGCGTTTTACCAAGCGTTTCCAGAATTTATTTGGTGGTGGCACACCGAATGCCAACGCCATGCAAGCCTACGATGCGACTCGAGCCATGATTGAAGCCATGCGGCGAATGCGAGCCAAGCCCGAAAATGGCGAAGGAATGCGCCTTGCTTTAGAGACTTTGCGCTCTAAACCGATAGACGGGATTACTTCACCGATTCGTTTTGACATTAACGGCGATATGAATGATCGTCCGTGGGTGGCAATTACAGTCGAAAATGGGAAATTCAAAGCGGTTGGTTACGCCAAATAGAGACTTGTACTGAAAATAGAGACTTGTTCTGAAACTTGAGAAGTTGCACAATAAACCCCATGAACTCAAAACATCAGCAATTGGCAGAGGTTCTTGTTTCGCATTCGACTAAACTCAAAAGCGGAGAACGGGTTTTAATCGAAGCCTTTGACATCCCCGAGAGCTTACTTGAAACCTTGATTGACCGTGTTGTTCAAGCGGGTGCGATTCCTTTTGTGGACACCAAACACAACCGTGTGCTGCGAAAACTCTACATCAATGCTTCTGAAGAAATGATGATGCGCTGGGCAAGTTGGGAAGCTGAACGAATGCAGCAAATGGATGCCTACATTGGCATTCGTGGCAGCAACAATGCCCTCGAGATGTCGGATGTACCGGGCGAACGGATGAAGCACTACCAAACCCATATTTGGGGCAAAGTGCATCGGTACCGTGTAGACCATACCAAATGGGTGGTGTTGCGTTACCCAAGTTCATCTTTTGCCCAGAGCGCTGGCATGAGCAGTGAGGCGTTTGAAGAATTTTACTATAATGTTTGTACCCTCGATTATGCCAAGATGCACCAAGCCCAACTGCCACTACAAAAACGAATGCTCGAGACTGATAAAGTGCGTTTAACTGGTCTAAACACCGACCTCGAGTTTAGTATTAAAGGCATTGGCGCGGTCATTTGCGCGGGCGAACGCAACATTCCCGATGGCGAATTGTACTCTTGCCCAGTCAAAGATAGTGTCAATGGCACAATTCATTACAACACGCCAACGCTCTATCATGGGGTGCGTTTTGAAAACATTGCCCTCGAGTTCAGAGATGGAAAAATTGTCAATGCCACCAGCAACAACACCGCCCGTTTGAACGAAATCTTAGATTCGGATGAAGGAGCGCGGTATATTGGCGAATTTGCGATTGGTTTTAATCCGTACATCACTAAGCCAATGCTGGACATTTTGTTTGATGAAAAAATTGCTGGGAGTTTCCACTTCACGCCCGGGCAAGCCTATGAAAATGCCGATAATGGCAATCGCAGTGCGGTGCATTGGGATATGGTGTTTATCCAAACCCCTGAGTATGGTGGCGGCGAAATGTTTTTCGATGGGCAACTGATTCGTCAAAATGGGTTATTTGTTCCAAGCGATTTGCAGGGCTTAAATCCAGAAAACCTGAAATGAAATTCCTCACAGGGCAAGGCTTCTTGACCATATACACGCACCTTACGGGCATGGTCGCATGCCTTGCCCCTACGGTTAATGGATTCATTTTCAAATCAGGGTCTTGGTTTGTACTAAGTATTAAATGCTAATCTAAACCATGAAAGGCTTAATTCCAGCCGCCGGTCTGGGGACTCGTTTGCGTCCCCTGACTTATACTTTACCTAAACCGCTCTTAAGTGTTGCTAATAAACCGATTATTCAGTATGCGATTGAGGATTTACGCAAGGCTGGCATACGAGATGTCGGCATTATTGTCTCTGATTTTGTCAAAGCTGCCCTCGAGAAAGAGGGGCTTGAAGTCGAAGGGGTAGAGATTACTTATATTACCCAAAAAGAACAATTGGGCATTGCCCATGCGGTTAAACAGGCTGCTGATTGGCTTGATGGCGCAGATTTTTGTTTGTACTTATCTGATAATTTATTTGAAGAAGGGGTCTCGAGGTATGTCTCGAGTTTTTTAGAAGGCGATGTGGATGGCGTGATTGCCTTAGTACAAGTGGACAACCCCAAGGAATTTGGCGTGGCGGTGCTTGACAGTGCTGGCAAGGTGCAAAAAATTCTCGAGAAGCCGCAAAACCCACCGAGCAATTTAGCCGTGGCTGGGGTCTACTGCTTTAAGAATAAAATCCTTGAGGTCATAGATGGTTTAAGCCCATCGGCTCGAGGCGAATACGAAATTACCGATGCGATTAGTGGCTTGATGAAAATTGGCAGTATTCGCGGCTTAGAAGTCCAAGGTTGGTGGAAAGACACCGGCAGACACGATGACCTGCTCGATGCCAACCGCTTACTGCTCGAGCGAATTGAACCCGTTTCTAAGGGGCAACTCGAGAACACCCGAATTGTTGGACGGGTGCGAATCGAAAGCGGTGCAACTGTTAAAAACAGCACGATTATTGGACCTGCCCTGATTGGCAGAGGTGCAACTTTAGAGAATGTCTATGTCGGACCATTTACCAGCATTGGCGAAGGGGCAAGCCTTAAAAGTGTTGAACTAGAATTTAGCATTATTCAAGAAGAAGCCCGTTTAGAAGACATTCCCGTGCGTCTGCACGAATGCCTGATTGGACGCAAAGCAATTGTTCGCGGCTCGAGTAAAGTTCCTCGGGTGCATCGTTTGCTCTTGTCGGATGCCAGTGTGGTTGAACTGGGGTAGTAGGGCTGCTAGGAATCTTGCTCGAGGCGCTTAAAACCGATGTAAATGGCAAGGTCATAACTAATTTTTAAGATACCTCCTAAAACAAAAGGCAACACCAAAAAACCCGTGTTCCACATCAAACCACTTAAAACAGGTCCCAAGCTCGTGCCAATCAGTTTACCTTGTTGGGTCATCCCACCAGCTAGGCTGCGTTGTTCTTCTGGTACAACATTCATCACCAAAGCAGTTCGGGCTGGAACATCCATTTGCGATAAGCAAAACCGAGCAATCAATAAGCCAATCGCCCACTCGAGATTTGGCGCAAATGGAAAAAGCAGTAAAAATACATTGGCTGGAATGTGTGTCCAGACCATGGTGTTGACCAAGCCCCAGCGTTCGGCTAACCAGCCAGCCAGTGGTGTAGACAAAGCCGCCACAATGTTGGTTGCGGCAAAAATTACTCCGAGCATCCCTGCCCCGACAGCAAAACGATTCTCTAAGTACAAGGCAATCAATGACTGCATCACCAAAGCGCTGCCGAGTGAATCTAGGGCAAATAAACTCGAGAGGTGCAAAATCGTGCGTTTTGTTTGACTGTCTAGCGGAACAACGCGATGGCTCGAGCCAAAAGACGGGGTTTCGATTCGTTTTGACAACCGAGAAAAAATCAGCACCAAAACTAAACTAACCGCCGCATAACCCAAAAAAACCTGTTGCTCTGCCACGATTTCCAAAACACCATTTTGCTTTTGGGATTCAACTGCCAAACCTGCCAGAATTGCACCGAGGGCGGCACTTAACGAACCTGTCATGGCGTACCAACCAAAAACCCTTGCTCGGCGCTTGGCTGGAATGACTTGCGAAACACAGGCTTGTTCAACGGCTTGAAACGGACCGACTTCGTTGCCATTGGGCGAAATCGTGCCAATAATCGCGCAGACCACCAACCATAAGGCATCTCGAGAATAGGCAAAACCAATTCCAGCCACAGCAATCAGGGCGGTGCTGTACATCAGTAAGCGTTTGCGTCCAAAAGAATCGGCTATTCTTGTCACCAGCAACGACAAGACTGCATCGCCGACCAATGCCAAGGACAACAGCAAACCAATTAGGGCTTCGGGTAAACCACGGGCTTTTAAGTAACTGGTCAGCACCACAGGCAACGCCCCAAAACCCAGAAGGCGTACACTTCTGGACATAAACAAAACCACTAAATCCGAATCGAGCCGCATTTTCAAATCATAAGCTGCTTATCCCTTGAGAAACAAAAACACTTATGCTAGTGTTTTGAAGCTGTCGGCACGACGCATGGCTGCTGGAAATGCCGAAAAGTAATGTTGCGCTCCGTCGCGTGACACCCTCAAAATCGCGTAGGAGTGTATAAAAAAATGGTTAAAATTCGTCTCACCCGTCTGGGCAACGCCCACAACCCGCACTACCGTTTAATTGTCGTGGATGCTAAGCAAAAACGTGATGGTGGCTACCTCGAGAACTTAGGTCACTACGACCCACGCAAAACCACCGAGAACTGGCTTAATATCAACACCGAACGTGCCAAATACTGGCTTGGTGTTGGCGCTCAAGCCTCCGATACGGCTCGCCGCTTAATGAAACAAGCTGGCGTTTACAAAACTGCTTAAGGTTTAATAGCAAAAAACCCCTCTCGAGTCTCGAGAGGGGTTTTTTGTTGCTTGCTTACTTGACGCTAGAAACCGCGTGGCTGCCACCACAATCTCGACCAAGGTAGGCAATGGCTCGAGCCTCGGTGCTTGGGTTGGTATTCTCTATTGGAACAGTCCAGACCAATGGATTACCACTCGAGATAATCCCTTCGCTAAACAGTTCGGTAGCGCTGGTGCTAATGGTGCTTGGTAAATCCAGTTCGGCTCTGGCTGGAATACCGTAAGGAAACAAGGTCGAAACTGTGATGGTCAGTTCTGAGTTGCGGTTAATTGGCTTTGGGGTTAAGACAATGCGTTGCAAAACAACATATTCCACAGTAATTTCGGTGGTTTGGTCTTGAATTGCCACGGCTTTAATCGGACGAATCCACGCTCCGGGTAAACTCAGGGCTTCAATGTTGACTGCTCCGGCTGTGATTGCAATGGTATCGCCTGTTTTGATGCTTGTGCCGTTGACTTTCATTTCAAGGCTAGGTAAATCTGTTCTCGAGCCACACGAAACCGCTACGGCTTTGACAATTAAATTTGTGGGTGATTGAAAACCGGGCAAAATGGTGTACAACGCTTCATCGCCTAAACGAACCCGAATGCTAAAAGAATTGGAAAATTGTTTGGTGCTGGCGACCGTTCGTGCCACCACCCGCCAACGCCCAAGCAGTGCTTCGGTCATCGGAATATCATCGCTTGCCCATTGACCATCCAAAGAGGAAGTCAGTGGACGGCTTGCGCCGTCTGGGGTGACTAAACTCAGTGCCATTTCTTCTAAACCATCGGCATCATAATTGCCAAGTCGGATGGTTTTGCCCAAGGCACTGTTCGGCACATCAATAAAACCCACTAATTGGTCTTGGTTGGCTTCGCCACGTAAATTCACCGTGAATTCGCTGGCTTCAAGCCGTACATTATTAGAAGCCCGAACTGCAAAAGCGTTTTTGCCATTGCCCTTGGATTCAACTTGAAATTTATAATTGCCCGGACGTAAAACCCCAGCATAGAAACGTTGCAAATCGTGTTGTTCGCCCACACCAAAAGTACGCCGCGCCAAAACCCGTCCACTGGATTCACGCAAAGTAAAAGTGGTTTTTAAGTCTGGGTCTTTTCCATACATCTCATCACCAAAATAGGCGGCGGTATTGCGATTGGTGGTCAGGTCAGCTTTATTGGTTTCGGGGCTAAAAATCTCCACCACAGTACGAACCAAGCTCGTGCCAGACACCACCAAGCGGTAATCCTCGAGACCAAAGCCAGCGCTGACCTCGTTACCCACCGAGACCAAAGGCAGGGCGACTTGGCGCACCTCAAAAGCTGGATTGTTTTGCGCCAAAGCGGAAGTGCCGCACAGGGCTGCCAGTAAAATTAAAGATATTTTTTTCATCACCAAAAGCTTAATGCCTTTTTAAGCTCGAGTCACCCAACTTTGGAATGGTTTTAACCAAATCTTAAGAAATGCCTAACTCTAGGGATAGTTTCAAGCTGCACTCAATTGGAGTAGATTTATTTTATGTCTTTCAAACGCGGATTAACCTCTATGATTTTGTTTTCAGGCATGGCATTGGCACTCCAAAGCACTTGGCAACGCTCAGAAATCGTGCTGCTCGAGACCTTAAGTTTATCTCGTTTGCCCGAAACGCCACTAGACCCAAGCAACAAATACCAACAAGACCCCAAAGCCGTTCTGCTCGGACAGAAACTCTTTTATGACCCGCGTTTGTCTGGCGATGAAGGCATTTCTTGCGCCACTTGTCATATGCCATCAAGTAACTATGTGGATAACTTGGCATTGTCCGAGGGGCGCGGCGTAGGAACACGCAAAGCCTTATCAGTGGTTGGTGCAGCCTATAGCCAATGGTTATTTTGGGATGGTCGTGCCGATTCGCTCTGGGCGCAAGCCTTGGGTCCGCTCGAGAACCCCATCGAACACGCTGGCACAAGGGCGCAATACGCCACACTGGTCAGGCGTTTATACCCCAACGACTATGAGGCTGTTTTTGGGAAATTACCACCCGAAGCAACATGGGCTAAACTTCCTAAAAAGGCGGGACCCACGGGCAACCTAAGCGAACGCCAAGCATGGGAAAAACTCAGTTATGCCGAACGCGACGTAATCAACCGTGTCTTTGTGAACATCGGTAAAGCTATCGCAGCCTATGAAACCAAACTTAAGCCCGGCACGACTCGAGTAGACCAGTACATCAACAATATCCGACGAACCAACCCCACCACAACCTTAAACAACAACGAAATCGCGGGCTTAAAACTCTTTATTGGCAAAGCCAACTGTATTGCTTGCCATTCTGGGGCGCGATTCACCGATGATAAATTTCATAATGTTGGTGTGCCAACCCCAGAAAAGCTCCAAGCCGATGAAGGTAGACAACGGGCTGTTCGCGCCTTAATCCAAAGCGAATTTGGCTGTTGGTCGCCGTATTCCGACTCGAGCAGCAACTGCGGGTTAATCAGTGGCAACACCAATGCCGCCCAAGCCCCAGATGGCGCATTCAAAACCCCAAGTTTACGCAATGTCGCCAATCACTACCCATATATGCACGCAGGGCAGTTCTACACCTTGGCAGATGTGGTACGTCATTACAACACTGCCCCAAAAGCAGTGGTTGGCACAAGTCAGCTTAAACCACTGAATTTAAGCCAACTCGAGCAGCAACAACTGGTGGCATTTTTAGAGAGCTTAAGCGCCCCAGTCAACGCCCCAGCCAATTTACTCGAGAGTCCAGAGTTACCACAATAAGGCGAAAGGCAAAAGGCAAAAGGCAAAAGGCAAAAGGCAAAAGTGGGTCGGGAGGGGACTTCTTAAATCTTGAGCTAATGACTAGCCGTTAGTAATTTCTTCTGCTCGTGTGTCTCGAGTCTAAAAACAGCTTCGGGCGGTACAAGCACACTCTGTCCAACTTCAAAATCAAACCAGACATGGGTGCTGATGGCTCGAGCCGCGAGTTGTGTGTTCGCAAAAACGTGGTACTCAAATTTTAGGCTTTTACGCCCGATACTCAGGCAACGCATTTTAATCTCGAGGGTGTCGTGCAGTAAGACTGGGCGCAGATAATCTATTTGGTTGCTGACCACCAGCGTCGTTGGGTGCAAACCTCGTAAACCCAATGCCTCGAGATACTTGGCTCTGGTTTGCTCCAAGTAAGTCAAATAAACCGCGTTGTTGACATGACCGAGTGCGTCTATGTCACGGAAACGAATTTCTAAGATATGCGAGAAAAAAAACATGATGGGTAAAGTTTACCAATGGCTTATGGGTAGGGTTTACCAATCGCTTTTGGCGCTCGAGACTTGCCAATAAAACCAGCCAGCACAAACATTGTAATGATAAACGGCAAGTTGTCCACAATCGCACTTGGCAGGATGTTGTCGCCGCCTAAGCGAATCGCAAGGGCGCGAAAAAAGCCAAACAACAAACATGCGCCCATGACTTGCCAAGGTTGGTAACGCCCAAAAATTAGGGCAGCAAGAGCGATAAAACCTTGTCCAGCGCTCATGCCTCGGTTAAAGCCGTCTAAGTTGCCAATGCTTAAAAATGCCCCAGCCAAAGCCGCCAGAATTCCCGAGATAATCACCGCCGCATACCGAGTTCTAAAAACATTGACACCAACACTGGCGGCAGCTTGCGGGGCTTCGCCCACGGCACGTAAACGCAGTCCAAAGGGAGTCCTAAAAATCACATAGGCTGTCACAGGCACAAGCAAGAACGAAATAAACGTTAGGGGTGAAAACGCAAAACCTTCGATGCCCCAAACAGGTAAGGTGTTACGAACTTTTTCGGAGTCCGAGGTGTTGTTGTACAAAAATTGCAGCACCACGGCTGGACCACCCAAGGCAAGTAAGTTAATGGCTGTGCCACTAATTACTTGATCGGCTTTGTATTTAATGCTGACCACGGCATGAATCCAAGCAATAAATGCCCCAATAATCATTGCCCCAAGTACCCCAACCCAAGGAGTCCACCACAGCACCGCGTCGGGAAATGAAGCCAGTACAAAAACTTCGAGTTGCTGTGCCACAATTGCCGCCGTTAAAGCCCCAAAGAGCATGATGCCCTCGAGCGCAATGTTGACCACACCTGCCCGTTCTGAGTACATCCCACCCAGCGCAGCAAACAAAAGTGGCGTGGTACTGCGGATGGTTGTGACCAGTACGACCATAATGACAGCAATATCCATTTAAGCATCACCTTCTTTTTTGGTTTGAGTTTCTAATTTAGGTGGTTCGGGTTTTCTGGCGTTGTTGATGCTGCGTAGAAAATCACCACTCAAAAAACCTTGGGTGGCAATAAACAGCACAATTAAGGCTTGAAGCACTGTCACAATTTCTCTCGAGATGTCATCTAAGGCTTGGTCAAGCCGCAAACCACCACTGCCTAAAACCCCAAATAAAATACTCGAGACAACCACACCCACCGGCGTATTCTGCCCTAAGAGCGCTACGGTAATGCCACCAAAGCCAACGCTATCGGCGGGAATGGACTGCTTTAAGCGGTACTCGGCTAATGCGCCACCCATGGTGAAATGCGTCGCGGCTAGTCCACACAACGCCCCAGAGATTGCCATTGCCAAGACTGTGTTTTTAGCGATATTGACCCCACCGTACTCGGCGGCTTTGGGGCTTAAACCAACTGCCCGAAGCTCAAAACCCCATTTGGTACTCCATAAGAAGACACCAACAAAACCAGCCGCTAGAATTGCAATCACAAACGATAAATTCAGTGCAGCCGTTTGCATTGCACCAGTAATCGGAATTTCACGCAAGACAAAACCAAGCAACAAACCTGCCACTGCCCCAATTCCAGCCTGAACCCCTCGAGTTTGCAATGTACCTTTGGAAAACGCAAACCCCAGAATTAAACCAAGCAACAAAAACGGAACTGGTAATGCCATAAAATTAGCCCCATCTCGAGTGATTGCAAACGGCGCTGTGATATTAGAAAGAATCGCTCCAGCCCCAAACTCGAGGCTGCTGGCTTCGCCGCCCTCGGCTTTGAATGGCAAGGTTACGGTCGCACCAAAAAACTTATATTCGTTAGAACCAATTAAGAAGACCAGAATCCCACTGGCAATGTTATTCAGCATAATCGTGTTAATCACTTCCGAAGCCCCAAAGCGTCCCTTAAGCCAGCCCGGTAATGCCCCCCAAAGCCCACCACCAATGGCAGCCGCAACCACACAAAGCGGCGCGACAATAAACCACGGACCCGGAATGTAAATACCCACAGCCGCACAAAAAATTCCACCCATAATCACTTGCCCCGGCGCACCAATGTTAAAAAGCCCTGTACGGAAACCAAAGGCTAAACCCAAACCCGTAAAAATAAGTGGGGTCGCCAAGGATAAACTCTGCCAAACGGGGGCAAAGTCTAGGGTCGGACGGAACTTAGGCAGGATTGAGCCAAATAACATGCTGTAACTAAACCAAAGTAAATCGGCTCGAGCCAACCACGCACTGGCTGGGGCTTTCTCGAGTCCGGGTGGGACTTGCAAGAGCAGAATCAGCAAGCCGCAAACAATTAAAGCCAGTAAAATCGAAATCGCGGGAACGACTGCGCCCCTAACACTCTGAAAAAAACTTGGAAAACGATTGGCGGCTTGTAAACTCGAGATAATCGCGCCAAGACCCGTAAAAAAAGCAAAGAATGCCCAGAGTGAAGGTCCAAAATTGACAAACGGCAAACGCCGATACGCTATGCCACCCGCCAGAAGCGGCGCATGAACTGCATCTAAAGTCATGGCATAAACCACAAAACTCGAGACAACCAAAAGCACCGTTAATGCCCCGCCAACCCAGACCAGTTTTGGTTGAAACCACGCCAAGGCAGCCGTACCAAGCAGTGCCAGTAGCGTTAGCCAAATAAACAAGGTGGTACTCGAGAAATCTGGCATGGTTTTTGGCAAGAAACCTGTGAAATCCACAATACTACTGGGATGGACAAAAATTGCTGCTTGTCCACCAAAAGACCGTGTGATTGTTGCAAACGGCAGTACAAAACTCGAGAGTGCTGCCACAGCCGCGACAATGGCAAGGGGAATGTTTGGACGCGGTTGTAATGAGGTGTTCATGGAAACCTATTCTAATCAAATTCGGCTTGTGATTGCACGAATCAAAAATACGAGATTATGCTAGAGTAATCAAAAGAGGTATGACTTTGAACATTCAATCTCGAGTTTACTGTCCTTGGCATCCAGAAAGACTGGATAAACCTCGAGCCTTAATTGTTGAAGATTTCCTTGAACTCACAAAACAAAAGAAATTTATTTGCCTTAAGAAAATGATTTCCATGATTGACACCCTCAACACCCACGGACTAGACACACCACACATCAAGCATTTATTTGACGCGATTTATGAGCTCAAAGACCGCACAACGGACGGTGGCGCTCGAGTTTACTTTATTGCAGGTAATCAAGGAGAATTCTATGCTTTTCATGCTGAATGCAAAAAAGAAAAGGACGCAGACGAAACTATGCTGGCAGAAGGGATAGATATTTTAGAAGCCGCCGAGACTGGTAAACCTATTTTCCCAAAGTTCAACACGCCTAGAAGATGGCGCGAAAGGAGCAAGCCATGAGTTTAAGTCAAGAACGCCGCGCCAAATTAGAAGCCATGCAAGGACAACCACCACGCCTAGCCAAGATGATGACCCCAGCAGAAGTACAGCCCACACCAACACCAGAACTCGAGGCGATGGTCAATCAAATGATAGCCTCGCAAGCCATCGGACAAGGCTTAAAACTTGCTCGAAAGCAACGCAAATTAACCACGCGGCAACTTGCCAGTGCTTTAGGCGTTTCGCAATCTCGAGTGGTGCATATCGAACAAGCCAATGAAAGTTTAGAAATTCAAACCGTGGCTCGAGTCGCAAAAGAACTGGGGTATCGGGTTTTGGTGCAGTTAATTCCTGAAAATGCCAGTGAAGCCGCGATTAGTGTGATTGTACCGCAAATTGAAAGCCATGTCGCTCGAGTTCTGTAATCCCCAATTTCAGTTCTGTTTTTGATTGCACCTTCTACCCTAAAAAACGTAGAATCTCGGCTCGAGTCCAGATTTGGACTTACGGAGGTACTCATGACACAAATCGCATCCAAAACCCAAGACATCATTCGCACCGAAACACAATACGACTCTGGTGTCTACAATAAACACAGCATTGTTCTCGAGCGCGGCTTAGGCGCTAAGGTCTGGGATACCGATGGACGCGAATACATTGATTGCGTGGTTGGGATTAGTGTAGCCAACCTCGGGCATAGTCACCCTGAAATTGTCAAAGCCATTCAAGACCAAGCCGCTAAACTGATGGTCTGTCCGCAAACGTATCCGAATGACCAACGTGCCGAATTTTATGCCGAGTTAATCAGTGTCTTGCCAAGCCACCTGACCAGAATTTTTCCGTGTAATAGCGGCGCTGAAAGTATCGAAGCGGCGTTAAAATTTGCTCGAGTCGCCACTGGGCGCGAAAAATTTGTTGCCATGAAGCGCGGCTTTAGTGGGCGTACAATGGGTGCATTAAGCCTGACCTATGAACCCAAGTACCGCGAACCGTTTGGTGGGTTAATCCATGAAACCAGTTTTGTGGCGTACAACGATCTCGAGCAATTAGAAGCGGCAATAGATGACCAGACTGCTGCCGTCATTATTGAACCCGTCCAGGGCGAAGGTGGAGTCCGTCCTGCCACCCCAGAATTTTTACGTCTGGCTCGAGTGCTAACCAAAAAACATGGTGCGCTCCTGATTTTTGATGAGATTCAATCTGGTTTTTGTCGCACGGGCAAATGGTGGGGACATCAACACGCATGTGAACCAGATTGTAACGGGACTTATGCGCTGGCTGATGGCTGTGCGGTACAACCCGACATCATGACCCTCGCCAAAGCCATTGGCAGTGGCATTCCACTGGGCGCGATGACCATGACCGCCGAAGTTGCCGATAAAATGCCAAAGGGTGGACACGGCACAACTTTTGGTGGCAATCCGCTCGCCATGGCAGCTGGAATCGCTACGATTAAGTACATGAAAAAACACAGAATAGCCGAGCAGTGTGCCGAACTCGGTGCGTACTTTGTGGAAAAACTACAGGGCATTCAGAGTAAAAAAATCAAAGAAATTCGCGCTCGAGGCTTACTGATTGGCATGGAACTCAAAGAACACAGCGCTCCATATCTCGAGGCGTTAGAACGTGACCATGCGGTACTTGCCTACAGTGCTACGCCAACGGTGATGCGTTTCTTGCCGCCCTTAACGATTAGCAAAGCTGAGATTGACCAAGTTGTGGCAGCCACAGCCAGTGTTCTCGAGAAGATTAACCCCAAAGGATAATTGATGATAAAAGCACAAGCAGTGTCGTTTGGGTATGGCAAGCAAGAGGTGCTTAAAAATATCAGTCTCGAGGTGCAGCAAGGCGAAATTCTGGCTTTGATTGGACCCAATGGCGCAGGAAAAACCACGTTATTAAAGCTCTTGGCTGGTTTGTTACACCCAAGAAGTGGTTCAGTACAAGTGCTTGAACCTCGAGCCAAACATGTGGCTTATCTGGCACAATCTGAGAGCCTACCCCTTGAATTTAGTGTGCAAGAAATCGTGGCTTTTGGACGATTGCCGCATCAGGGTTTACTCGGTGTTGCTAGTGGGGAAGATAAGTTGCAAATAGAAAAAGCCATGCAAGCCACCGATACCACCCAATTTGCAACACGGCGGGTTCAAGACTTGAGTGGTGGTGAGAAACAACGTGTCGCACTGGCAAGGGCATTGGCACAAAATCCCAAAGTGCTATTGCTGGACGAACCGACCAACCATTTGGATTTGGCGCATCAAAGCGAACTGATGCAGTTGTTAAGCAACTTAAAAACAAGCGGTTTAAGTGTGGTCATGGTTGTCCATGACCTGATTGTGGCGGCTCGAGCCGACCGCGTGGCGCTGCTGCATCATGGGCAACTACAAGCCATTGGCAGCCCCAAAGAAGTCCTCGAGATACCATTGCTCGAGCGGGTTTATCAAACCAAGCTGGAGCGTTTAACGACCCAAGATGGTCGGATGGTGATTATCGCCACATGAGTTTAATTTTTATTACGGGTGGCGCTCGGAGTGGTAAAAGTCGTTTGGCGCTTGAAATAGCCCAGCGATTTGCACAACCCGTCACATTTCTTGCCACTGCCCAAGCCTTTGACCCTGAAATGACCGAACGGATTCGTTTGCACCAGCTTGAACGACTCGCTTTGGGGTTTGTAACCATCGAAGAACCACTGCACTTAAAAAAGGCGCTGCTCGAGACCGAAGGTGTGGTGCTGCTTGATTGCCTGAGTTTATGGGTTTCTAATCTGCTGCTCTCCGAACAAACCCAAGCGACGATGCTGGCAGAATTACAAGGTTTACTCGAGCTAGAAAAAACACTGGTGATTGTTTCCAATGAAGTCGGTAGTGGTGTTGTCCCCGAATACCCGCTTGGGCGCGAATACCGCGATTGGTTAGGGCGAGCCAATCAAATGGCTGCCCAAGCTGCGACCGAAGCCTATTTGATGGTGGCTGGGTTGCCCTTAAAACTCAAGTAACCCTAGACCACTTCTCGGCATAAATCTTGATACCGACAACTGCGACAATGAAATCCTGTGGTGGCACGTATCACCCCTTGCTCGAGGTCGGTTTTGGCTTGCTCGAGCAAGTTGCGGCTTTCAAAGCGGCGTTTCTGACTTTTTTCGGAAGCTGGATTCATGATGTTTTTGCGTCTTCCTTCGGGGTCAATGGCGCAAAATGCGACCCGTACCCCGCTTTCTATGGCTATATCAGCAAACCACCATTCTCGGTGTCGGGTGGTGTCGCGGTAATCTTCCCAAGCGGTATCTAAGTCGTCCACAGTGCGGTAAATCTCGAGTTGTTTGACTTTGCCGTTTATATCGTTGCGGCGAATTAGACCATCTAGGACAAATTCAATGCCTTTGGAGGTGTGATAAAAAGGCTGGATATTGGCAGGGCTGGCTTGCTCGAGTTGGGCTTCAAGTAAACTTAAGAAACTGGGGTCAAAACGCTCTAAGTTATTTTTTAGGCTGACGGGAGCGCGTTCCTCCAAGGTAGCTTCTTTGTGGCTGCGTCGTAAATTCTTCAATACCAAACTGGGCAATAAACTCGAGTCGGTGGCTTTGGGCATAAACCGCCCAGCCCATGCCCGTAGTCCGCAGCGTGCCACGGCTTCGAGTTCGGTGGCAGCAAAAGGCTCAGTGCGTGCTGTGGTGTAAAAAACGCCATTGCTGGTGCTTTGATTGGTTTTATTTTGGGCATGTGCCAATTCAAGCAGTCCAGCCGTTTCACGCAATTCAGGCTCGAGTGTTAAGCCTAAGCGAGCAAGGCGAGGATGTGGGGCTAAACTTGCGCCGCGTTCGGCTTTGGGAAAAGAAATAATCAGTTCTTCATCGGCTCGAGTTAGCGCGTCGTACAAGGTACTATCGGCGAGTCCATTCATTCGTAAAGGCAAGTGCTGCTTTGGGGTGGTCAGTAAAGTATCAAAGGCAAGACGGTTGTCTTCTGGCACAAAAAAGTCTTCGCTTTCAAGGTTTTGGTATGCCCCTTCGGTCACACCCAACACCATAACTTTTTGGAATCTGCGTCCACTGACTTCACTGGGGGTCAATACCGCCACCCCCCGAGCCGCATCCGGGTGTGGTAGTGCCGAGGCTTGTAAAAGCGTGCGTAACCACTGAGCAAATTCTTCTCCGCCACCCGAAGTGGGCAGTAAACGAGCCGCTTCTCGAGCCAAGACCCGCGCCGACTCGAGCCAAGAAGCGGAGGGGATTAAACGTTCGAGCAGCACTTCAAACCAAGCCACAAAATCTTTTTCTGGTGGGCTAAACCATGTTTTTAAGTCATCCAAAATAAGCCATGCGGCTTGTAATTCTGGAGTCTCGAGTAAACCCCTATACGCACTGCTGCCGCCGTGTAAACCACGTTTTTCTAAGGTATCGGCTAAGGTTTCCAGTTCTGGAAAAACCAAAGCCAAAACCCGCAATTCTGGGGCTGGGAAATCTCGGGCTGGGGAGGTTAAAGCCGCTTCTAAAACCCGTCCAAAAGCAGATTCGAGTAAGCCCCCCAAAGATTCTGGAGCGAGTGGCAGATGGTACTCTCGAGCCAAGGCTTCGAGGACTCGAGCCGAAACATGACTGGGGACAAGAATCGCTATTTTTGAGGCATGAATTCCAGCCAGCAACCATGTTTTCACTTGTCTTAAGGCGGCTCGAGCCTCTGATACAGGGTTGGCACTGGCGCGAAGCTGCACCGTTTTGGGCAATCCCGCCCACGGTTTACTTTTGGTTTCTAAACGCTCGAGTTTTGCGCCTAGGGCTTCTTGAATCACTTTTAATTCCTTAAAGCGCACTGGATGCGCCCAAGATTCGTGGGTGGTGTCTGGTGCGCCGCTCGGCAGGGTTAGCACGGTGGATATTGCCCCGTCTGCCAAGGCTTTGATTGCCTTAAATTCAGACGGGTTTAAGGCTCGGTAGCCATCAATCACCAAATGCGCCTCGAGTGCCAAGGGATTGGTGTGCAGTAAATCGGCGGCTCGAAGCCGTACATCATCTAAATCTTGTAAATCCTCTTGTAACAATAATTCTTGGTACTTGGCATAAACCAATGCCAAGGTGTCTTGGTAAGCCTCACCAACTATTTGCGGCTCAAATAAAGCCCGTTTACACTCGGCAATGGCTTGGGCATACAGCCGCGCCTCACCGGGTTGAACGGCTCGAGTCAGCACCGATTCAAGCGCTCGAGCGGTTAATGCCACCCGCCCGGGATGCAGCACCACAGCTTTATTGCTGCCCAGTCGGTCGAGCATTCGGTAACATAAATTCTGTAAATTGGTGACTTCTACCCCTAAACTCGAGCCTAAAGCCGCCAAACCCTCGAGCCAAAAAAGACGTTGACTGGGCAGGGTCAGGACAATCACCCGTTCAAAAACTTGGGCTTTTGCAAAAGCAAAATGCTGAACAGCACGGGTTTTACCGCTTCCAGAAGCACCAACCAGCAAACGCACCGACATCGGTTGGTTACATCTTTCCTTCGGAGCGCAGGGCATCGAGGGTTTCGGCGCGGTCTGGGATTCTTGGGGTTTCGGATTGCAGGGGTTTTTGCTTAGCCAACGCATTCTCGAGTTCACGGATGCGTTTATTCATCCGCCGCATTTGGGTCGAACGGCGCACAATACTGGGCATGGTTAAAAGTAAACCGTAGAGTAACCCCACTAAAAAACTTAGTAAAATCACCAAGCTGACTGGACTCGAGAATCGTCCTAAGAGCCACGTTTCTAAAGTCACAAAGACACTGGCGTTGTTTAAGTGAACCACCGCTAAGTAAATACTGCCGAGGATTAACAGGGCGACTTGAAGGTATTGCAAGGCTTTCATTGGCTGTATTGTAATATAAAACGTGATGAAAAGATTCTTATTGATTGTATTGGGTGTGTTTATGCTCAACTCGGCTCGAGCCGAAGAGTATTTTGGGGTGCGCGGCGAGTTGCTGTTTCCTTTTTCGGGCGGCAATACCAGTGCTTGGGCATTGCCTCAGTTTGGGGTGCAATTCGGGGTAGATTTCCCCGATGCCAGTTTCGGTTTTCGAGCCAGTGCCAGCACCCTGATTGTGACTTATCGTTTGGCATTGGATGGCTACTATGTGCTGCCAATTCAGGGTGGCTCGAGTGCTTACCTTGGGGCGGGTGTGGGCTTAATTGGTTCTTTTGCCAATATCGCTGGTTTGCAAGCAGGGCAGGCTTTAGCCGAGTTTCGCGGCTTAATTGGCTATCAGAGTAATATTACGGGTTTTGGAGGGCGTTTTTTCCTCGAGTTACTACCGAGTTTTATTCCAGCCTTAAATGGTGGCACATTTGGGCTAACGGTCGGTTTGGGGTTTAATTTTCGTTAGTATGAATTTCTTTTTGCGAAATACAATGAGTTTCTTTTTGCGAATCAATCGTTTAATTCGTGCCATGCGCCCAGAGTTTGCTAAGCCCGACGATGCTTGGGCAGCCACATACTTACCTGAGTCCGAGTACCGTGTGTATAGCAACATGGATGCTCGAGACCGAGAACATGGGGTGCGGGTAGCGCAGCGCTTAATAGCCTTAAAACCAGATGCCTCAAAAATCCTGATTCGGGCTGCACTGCTTCATGATTGCGGTAAGCAGGTGCGAGCCTACCGTTGGCGGGAACGGGTTTGGGCGGGTTTACAACCCATTCCAGAACTGAATTTTGATACGGCAATGCGAAAAAAAACTGCTTTAACACCACTCGAGATTCGAGCTTTGCATCCACAACTCGGTGCGATGCTGATTCGCAGTGCCAACGGTGATACTCGAGTGGCAGAGATTATTGAACGGCATCACAAACCGCTTGATGATGCTGATGCCGCATGGATTCATGCGGTTGATGAACTCGAGTAGTACCTCAGCTATAGGAGTTGTACCCGAGTTTTTTCGGTTAGTACGCGGTGCATTTGAACTGAGTCGAATCGTTAGCTTGGGATTGGTTATCCCCGACAAACTTAGGAAAACTCCCATATTGGCATAACGGACGGCTGCGTCCGTTGGTGGCGCTGGTGGCAGGGGTGGTGTTGCCATCAGTAGCGACCAGATTTTGTGGGGCAGTGCCTTGTTCCACCCATTTTTCTAAGGTCTCGAGCCAATTGTGATTAGAGCGAAAAATACCACTACCGTGTCCTTGTCCTGGAACTAGATAATAACGTGCAAAGGCAGCAACTTGGGCTTGTCCATTTCTCTCAACCAGTTTATTCCAGTAATTGGTGGTGTTGTGAGGTGTGATTGAATCATCAATTGTTCCGTGGGTCAGTAATAACTTTCCACCTTTGGCAGCAAATTTTTTAAGGTCGGTGCTGACCGCATCGGTCAATCTCGAGACTTCTTGAATCCGCCGCGCAAAGCGGTTAGGGTCAAACGAAAGTGGGTCATAGCTTAAGTCGCCCGTTACAAAGCCCTGAACTGCACCTTTGGCGGGAAAAAGTTGAAATGCTGTACCGTCTGGCATAAATGGGGTTTTAGCAAGGTCGGCGGTGTTGGTTTTTCCGAGGTGTTCATTGCCTGCAAAGGTTGCGCCCTCGAGTATTGACCAGCGCGGGTAGGTAGAACTGCCACCCTGAAAAGCAAAACTAAACTGTACGGGCGAAGCAATTTTTTCGATGGTGGCAAATTGCTTACCCGACAGGCAGGCATTACCTGTGTCCTCGTTGTTTGAGCAGAGCAGATTGGTTTTAATCGTTTCTAAGTTGACTTTGCTGTTACAACCACGCACATCACTGATGATTCCGTCCACTATCCCATCGAGGTTATCGCATTGGTTACGCACAAAATCAACCACAGTTTTGACTTTGGCAGGATTGACCCATGACGGACTGGCAACCCCAAGTTTATTGCCGTAAATCGCTTGGGCTTGGGCTAAAGCACCCATCCAAATATTCTGCACATTAAAAGCTGGGTAATGCGAGACCACACCGTTGTAGTCGTCTGGGTAGCGTTGGGCAGCATCAAAGGCTTCGTGTCCACCTTGCGAACCGCCAATAAAATAAACCAGTTTGGGTTTCTGCCCATAGGTTTTTTCGCTTAAAAATTTAGCCACATCGAGCGTTTTTTTGATTTGCCATTGGGCAAAATTCATCAGTTCTTCGCGGTTAAGCGCAAAACTGGTATCGAACGGCGGTTTACCTTCTGAACTGTGTCCAGAATCGCTTCCAAGCGTCACATAACCTCGAGCCAGTGGCGTAGGCACATTAGCAGGAGCGCCACTAAAGGCGTTTAAGCCCGTCACGACTGTTCCATTTGTCCCACCACCGCCAAACTGTAAGAGGCGTTGATTCCAACTTTTGGGCAGATTAACCTGAAAGCGAATATTTGAAGCCTTTGGGTCTATTGGCAAGATATTGCCTGTGGTTTTACAATAACTGCGTTCTTGTCCAGCGCTATCTTTGTCGTTGACTTCGGTGGCGGCTAAGACGGTTGCGCCGCTTGTGGCTAAACCAATGGCACTGGCTGGAATCGTCAAACCCACTAAACCAGTGCAAGCAAATTTAGCAGCAACTGGCTCGAGTTGATTGGTTTGGGCTGTTGCAAGTAACCAGCCTGAGATGAGGGTACAGCCTAAAACCAGATGAATGTGCTTCACGAAAACTCCTTGGCTCGAGAATACGCAGCCCCTGCACGGGGTTGCTGGTGGTTGGACAAAAAACTTTAATTTTATCGGATTCCGTTTTTCTTAGAAGGGTCGCTAAAACCTAGCATAGAAATTTATTGTACGCAAGATTGTTGACAATCCTGTAGACATCCTTTAGTATGGGCATACCCAAAATTTGGAGGTTCATCTGTGACCAAAAATTCACCACACCCCAGTTCTCTCTTGGCTAGATTATTTCGCACCAACGAATCCAGTGTCACAGTTGCTACGGTGGTATTTATTTTGCTGGTCGGGGTTTTGCGCCCCAATTTTTTGCAAGCTGGTCAATTGATAGACATTGTGCGTCAAGCAGTCTTTATTGGTATCTTAGCGGCGGCTTTAAGCCTCCTGATCTCGATGCGCGAGATTGATTTATCAATAGATTCGACCTTTGCCTTAACCCTGATGGCAGCCGCCCTACTGATTAAAGGCGGTATGAACCCTTGGTTGGCGGGTTTGTTATCGCTGGTTTTAGGAGGATTACTTGGGGCGTTTAATGCCGTGGTGATTCAGTATGTGCGTATACCCTCTTTAATTGCTACCCTAGCCACACTTTCATTATTTCGTGGCTTGGTCTTTGCCATCAGTGGCGGGATTCAAGTGACGGGTTTACCACTCGAGCATCCAGTTTTTGATTGGCTGGGTGGGCAGTTTATCGCTGGTTTGCCCGTCTCGGTCTGGATTATGGCAGTTGTCGTTATTTTACTCAATCTGATGCTGAACTACACCCCTTTTGGCTACCGAATCCGCCAAATTGGTTCAAACCCCGCCGCCGCTTCATTCTCGGGGATTCCAGTAGCCCAAGTACGCTTACAAGTCTTTGTGCTGGTTGGTGTATTGGCAGGACTTTCTGGGCTGCTGGCATTGGCATTTTTCACCAGTGCCGACCCGAACATCGGTCATGGTTTTGGCTTAATTGCTGTGGCTGCTGCGATAGTTGGCGGAACGCCACTGCGCGGCGGGACTGCGAGTGCGATTGGTGCAGCCATTGGTGCAGTGCTTTTTTCGTCGGTGACGAGCGGTTTAGTCTATTTTAATATCCCTGCTAATTGGAGTCTATTTGCCACTGGTGCGGTGATACTCATTGCTGTTGCGTTAGACAGTTTAATTCGCAATCGTGGAAAGCGAGGTGAACTCGAGGAAGGGTAAGGGAAGGAAGGCGAAGGGCGAAAGGCGAAGGTAAAAAGGTAAGAAAACTTTAACCCTTTGACCTTTTAACCCTCTATTTCAGGAGGAAGTATGAAAAAACGCACAGCTGGTTTAGGAATTTTGGCAATAGCGGCAATAGGCTTAGGTATCTCAATAGCGGATGACAAAAACGTCGCTTTTGTCTACTGGAACACCTCAACCAACGCTTTTCAAGAGATGGCATTGGGGGTCAAACAAGCAGTTAAAGAATCCAGTGGAGTCAATCTGGTCTCGACTGCGCCTAACAACAACAATCCAGCCCAAGTGGTGCAGATGTTCCAGAGCGCTGCCCAAACTTCTAAAGATGGGATTATTTTGCAAGCCTTGGTTGCCGATTTATTTGTTCGCCCTGTTAAAGAAGCCACGGCTGCGGGTATACCGGTGATTGCCATAGATGCGCCGCCACCAGCTAATTCTGGTGTAGATTTATTTGTCAGTAACGACAATGTGGAAGTCGGACGGATGCTGGCTCGAGAAATCATCAAAGATATTCCTGTGACCGCTAAAGGCGAAGTGGTGCTTGGCACAACGGGCATCGGTGTACCGCCACTCGAGCAACGCTTGGTGGGGATGAAAGAAATTTTAAGCAAAGAGCGCCCCAATGTAACAATTATTGGACCAATTTCAACCAATGGACAGACTGGCTCACCTTCAGAAGTCTATGAGGTCTGGAACGGCATTGTTAAATCTCGCCCCAATGCACTGGCATTTATGGCACCGAGTAATGCCGATGCTGCCGCGCTTGCTACACTGCAACGCCAAACGGGTAAGCGGCTTTTGGTGGGTGGCTGTGATCTCGAGCCAACTGCTTTGCAGGGCGTAAAAGATGGGTACATCAAAGCCTTGGCTTCACCTGAACACTGGCTTAAGGGCTACATCGCCATGAAAGTTTTGATTAACTACACTCAAAAAGGTATTCCCATTCCCAAAGGCTTTTGGAACTCTGGAGCGCTTTTAATCACCAAAGCCAACATCGGCACGATGATTGCTCGTCAAGCCAACGAAGCCACCCGCGCCGCTTGGTTTAGGACAATCGCTGCCCGACAACTGGCAAAGCCGCCACTCAAATAGGAGTTCATCATGTACGCGCTCGAGGCAGTTGGAATTCGTAAAACATATGGTGGAGTGACTGCCCTCGAGCGGGCTGATTTTGTGCTGCGCCCGGGCAGTGTTCATGCGCTCTTGGGTGGCAATGGCGCAGGTAAGAGTACCTTGGTTAAAATTATTACGGGTGCGGTTGTAGCAGACACTGGCGAATTGCGTGTATTAGGACAGGCTCGCCGCTTTTCTAGCACTGCCGATGCCGCCAAG
>JAYWHB010000401.1:0-3423 GCA_043777915.1 Deinococcales bacterium | reverse complement strand
ACACGGCTGGTGAAATGGGTTTCTCGAGTCTGCTGACTGCCACCAATTACCACAGCTACCACGAGAATTTCACGGTGGCAACCGCAGCTTTGGCGCGTAGCCGCAACGCTGGCTTGCTGGTGGCGGTTCGCACGGGCATGTTTGACCCTGCGATGTACGCCAAAATGGTGGCGACCTTGGCGAATCTGTTTCCGAATCGGGTGCGGATTAACATTGTGACTGGCTCGAGTTTGGCAGAAAACGCGATGTATGGCGATTACAGCCCACATGAAATGCGCTACGAACGCACCTATGAATTTATGAAGTTACTACGGCTTTTCTGGGATTCCGAAGGGGCAATTAACTACGAAGGCACACACTATAAGTACAGTGGCAGTGTTCTCGAGCCAAAGCCGCCGTACCGAATCCCGTTGTACTTTGGTGGGGCATCCGAAGCCGCCATGCGAATCGCTGCCGAACTTGCCGATGTGTATTTGCTCTGGGGCGAACCCAAAGCCATGATTCAAACCCGAATTGACCGCATGAACGAACTGAGCCTCGAGTATGGGCGCAAAGTCAGTTACGGTTTAAGAACCCATGTGGTGGTGCGTGAGACCGAAGCCGAAGCCATTGCAGCCGCCGAACGCATGATTTCCAAGATAGACCCACAAGTCCGCGCTAATTTTGAAAAAAGTTATGCCAAAGTTGATAGCACTGGACAAGGCAACCAAATCAAAATTCTGCAAGCCGCCCTCGAGAAAAACGACTTTTTTATCGAAGATAACCTTTGGGCTGGCGTGGGCATGGCTCGCAGTGGCGTAGGCGTGGCGATAGTTGGCAATCCTCAGCAAGTCGCAGCCAAAATTCAGGGGTATGTTGACATGGGCATTCAAAACTTTATTTTCAGTGGCTACCCGCACGTAGACGAATGCCGCCGTTTTGGAGAGTTGGTCATGCCGCTTGTGAAGGGCGGGTCGTTCTCGAGTGGGAACAGAAAATTATTTGATGTAGATGTCGCACCAACCATCTAAGAAATCACCCTCGAGTTTTTCAGTCTCGAGGGTGATTTTTTTAACCACCAAGGTAAATTGGGCTTTCAAATACCGTTTCTAAGCGGTGTGTTTCGGCATTTAAGGTCAGCACTTGGGTTTGCAGACGTTGCAGGGCAGTCATCTCCCCTGCTTTTAAGTCGGCAATTATCTCGAGGAGACTGCTGGCACTGCCTTGGATTTGCTCGAGAAGCGATTCTTGATTCATAAATACCTCCTGCGGGAATTGAATGAGGGCTTAGGCTTTAGCCGAATGAAGTGGATGCTCTAAGGCGTTGCTGATGCCTTCGTAAACTTGACTGGAAATATCGGCATTGCTGCCTCGAGACAGTGCCACACGACCTGTTCGCATGGTTTCGATAATGCCAAAAGGACGCATTTGCTGTATGAATGCAGTGATTTTGCCTTCATCGCCAGTCACTTCAAAGACATAGGATTTAGAACCAACGTCCACATTTCGCGCACGGAAATCCTCGGCAATCATCCGAATCTCGAGCCGTGTTTCTGGTAAGACTTTGACTTTTAATAGCACCAATTCACGGTCAACAAATTTTTCATGGGCATGGTTAATGACTTTTAGGACATCCTCGAGTTTTTCAAGTTGGCGTTGAATTTGGTCTGCCATGATTTCGGGAGCTTCGGCAATAAAGGTCATTCTCGAGATGCCGTGTTCTTCGGTTGCACCGACTGATAATGAATCTATGTTATAGCCACGCCGAGCAAACAAGCTGGTGACTCGAGTTAGAACACGCGGTTCGTCTTTAAGGAAGGCACTAAAAATATGTTTCATTTATTTTCTCCTGATTCATTGTGGGTTTTCCGTAGGGACAGACCCCTGTGTCTGTCCTGCCACACATCGTTTTTTGGGATAATCCCAATAATCATCTTTGGTCAGGAGGCGAGGCAAGCCCCGCCCCTACGGTTTTGGGGGTTTCGTAGAGGCGAACCTCTGTGTTCGCCCCACCACACGTCGTTTTTTGGTTTTCAGGCTGGAACAAGCGCCTTAGTCTCGAGAAATTTCGGGTCATCGTCTAACATCTCGTCTAACCCTTTACCAGCAGGAACCATTGGGAAAACATTGGCTTCTTGTGGGACTCGCACCTCGAGAACCGCAGGTCCATCTACCTCGAGCCATGAACGAATGGCTTTTTCGAGGTCTAAGGCGTTATCGGCGGCAAATCCGGGGATTCGGTAGGCACTGGCTAAAATTGGAAAATCTGGGTTTGAGTCTTCCAAATACACCTCGGAGTAGCGTTTGCTGTGGAACATTTCTTGCCATTGCCTGACCATGCCTAAGTACCCATTGTTAATTACGGCGAATTTGACTGGAATATCGTATTTGCGTAACGTTGCCAGTTCTTGAATCGTCATTTGGCTCGAGCCGTCGCCAGCAATGCCGATGACCCGCACACCTTTGGCATCGCCGCCATCGTGGGCGTTAATGGCTACGGCTGCTCCCATTGCGGCTGGAAGGCAAAAGCCCATTGTGCCAGCCCCGCCGCTATTGCTCCATTTGCGCGGAAGTTCAAACGGATGAAGTTGAGCGGTCAGCATTTGGTGTTGTCCAACATCGGCTACGACAATATCTTGTCCATTTAACTGGCTCGAGATCATTTTAATCGCTTCGGCTGCACCCCAAGTCGGGCGTTTGGGTTGACGGGCTTGCCAGTCGCGGAGTTTTTCCCACCACTCTGGGGTCTCGAGATGCGTGACTTGATGGGTCAAGGCTTCGAGGGCAGCAGCACTGTCGGAATGAATTGGAATAAAGGCTGGAATCAGTTTATTGTGTTCGGCAGTGTCTATATCTATATGAATAATTTGGGCATTCTTGGCAAAGCGACTGGTTTTACCGGTCACACGGTCATCAAAACGCATTCCAAGCCCAATCAACACATCGCACTGGCTAATGGCGCGGTTACTGGCAACACTGCCGTGCATTCCGGGCATTCCAAGCCATTGCGGGTCAGAAGCTGGAAAATTCCCCAATCCCATCAGGGTGGTGATCACGGGCATACCAGTTTTTTTAGCAAACTCGAGAATTTGCGGCGCGGCATCGCATGAACCGCCACCAACAATTAAAAGCGGTTGCTTGGCACTTTTAATCAGGGCAACCGCTTTGGCTATTACATCTGGGTTCGGCTCGAGACGTGGCGATTTAGCGTGAGGCTGGACAATTTCGGCATTGGTTTGGGCTTGTTGCACATCTTTGGGAATATCCACCAGCACCGGACCGGGGCGACCCTCGAGCGCAATCGCAATCGCTTTGGCGACAGTTTTAGAGACATCATCAGGGCTGCGAACCAAGAAATTATGTTTGGTAATCGGCATGGTGATGCCCGTAATATCGGCTTCTTGGAAGGCATCTGTGCCAAGAAGTGGGCTTGGGACGTTCCCT
>JAYWHB010000400.1:0-3428 GCA_043777915.1 Deinococcales bacterium | reverse complement strand
ACTCACTTTTGTTTTGTAACATGGTGTAATGGCTCGAGTCACCACCCAATTCAAATGCAGTTCATGTGGCTACACCGCCGCCAAAAGCCTAGGGCGTTGCCCAACGTGCAGTGCTTGGAATAGTTTTGAAGAAATTTCTAACAGCCCCGCTAAGCGCCTTACCTTACCTCGAGCCGCCTTGGTGCGACTTGGTGATGTCGCAACCCAATCTGAGCCTCGGGTCTCGAGTGGTGTTTCTGAATTGGATCGGGTTTTGGGCGGTGGCTGGGTGGCTGGCGGCGTGGTGCTGCTTGGGGGCGAACCGGGGATTGGTAAGAGTACGCTTTTATTACAAGTGGCGCATCATTTAGCCGAAGCTGGCGAATCTGTGTTGTATGTGGCTGGCGAAGAATCACTCGAGCAAGTGCGTTTACGTGCAGATAGGCTTGGCGTAACTGGTAACATCCTGATGACCCGCGATATTACTTCAGAAGGGATTTCTGCGCTTCTCGAGGCAGAAAAACCACGGCTTTGCATTGTGGATTCAATCCAAACCATTCAAGCTGGCGAGACTGGTTCGCCCGGTGGTCTCGCCCAAGTGCGTGAAGCCACAGCCCAACTGACCCGTGCTGCCAAAGAGTCTGGTAGCAGTATGGTTTTGGTCGGGCATGTCACCAAAGATGGTTCGGTAGCTGGACCAAAAGTAATGGAGCATATTGTGGACGCGGTTTTGATGCTCGAGAGTGTTGGCAATTACCGAATGTTGCGCTCGATTAAAAACCGTTTTGGCAATGTTGGTGAACTGGGTGTTTTTGATATGCAGGAAGCTGGTTTGGTGGCAGTGGATAACCCGTCTGCCGCGTTTTTGGCAGAGCGTCCAATCGGTGCGCCGGGCAGTGTGATTGCTGCCACCATGGATGGACAACGCCCGCTTCTGCTCGAGGTTCAAGCCTTGGCTGCCAAAACCCCGTATCCAGCCCCAAAACGGGTGGCAGTCGGCTTGGATGCCAGAAGGGTGGATGTGGTTCTGGCGGTTCTCGAGCGCCGCCTTGATTTAAGCCTTGGTGGACTGGACATCTATGTCAATTTAGCAGGTGGCTTAAAAGTGATTGACCCCGGTCTTGATTTAGCCATTGCCCTAGCGGTTTACAGCGCGGTAATGATGAAACCAATTCCCGAGGGCATTGCGGTTTTTGGCGAAGTCGGCTTGGCTGGCGAGGTTCGTAGTGTTTCCCAGCCCGCTCGTCGTGCTGCCGAAGCGACTCGAATTGGCATTGAACGTTTAATTGCTCCGCCGGGTGTGCATGGCAGCCGCAGCATTACGATGGTGCGCGAAGCGGTACAAATGATGTGGCAACAACGCGCTAAAGTGTAAGTTGGGAGTAAAATGAAACCTGAACCTGATTTAATTCGCGCTATCATCCGAGGTACTTTGGTTATTATCGGTGCTTTTGTCGGCTGGCGTACTGCCCCTTTACTTGTCCAAGACAGCATCAATCAAGCCTATATTACCCTGCTTGGGGCGTTATTGATTTCGCTTTTTACTGGTCGTATTAGTTTTTGGTTGCGTGGCATTGTGGCTCGAATTGCCGAAGCCTGGGTGCATACCCCGCCGCAAACTGTCTTGGCTGCAACCGTGGCACTGGTTTTTTCGTTAATTTTAAGCCTGCTCTTAAATGGTGTGATTTCAAATATCCCGGGTTACAACTGGATTTGGCAAATTGGGATTACTGTGGTTTTAGCGGTGTTTTTGGTCAGTATTGCGGTGATTAACCAACATTTTTTTACACCTTTTGCCGAACGAAGCCCAAAAACCTTAACCATTAAAAGCGCCTTGGGTTCATTAAAACTGATAGACACCAACGTTATTATTGATGGACGGGTTTTAGAGGTGGCACGGGCTGGTTTTCTTGAAGGAATGCTGATTGTACCGGGGTTTGTGCTTCGTGAATTACAGTATTTTGCTGATTCCACCGACAAAGACCGACGCGCCAAAGGCAGACGTGGTTTGGATTTACTCGAGAAATTAAAAGCAGTGCGTAATCTAGAAGTGGTGATTCGAGAATTTGCTGATACTGGCGGCGAAGTGGATGAACGTTTAATTCGGGCTGCGCTTGAAATTCATGCCAGTATTGTCACCAACGATACAGGTCTGGCTCGAGTGGCAGGTTTACAAGATGTTAAAACCCTATCCTTAAACGTTCTCGCCGATTCATTAAAACCAAAATTGGCGGCTGGTGATGAACTCAATTTGCAAATTATGCGCGAGGGCAATCAGCCCGGGCAGGGGATAGGCTATCTCGAGGATGGCACAATGGTGGTGGTCGAAGACGGATTGGCTTTTAAGGGTCGAATTACCCAAGTCTTGATTCAAACCATTACCCAAACGGCACTTGGACGCATGGTTTTTGCTAAAGTCGTAGGGTAGAACTGTGACGACCAGAATCAGGATAGAACTGTGACTACCAGCGTTGTAGGATAAGTTTGTGCCAGTTCTCCTTGACATTAAAGAATCTCAGCCTCTGGCGATTATTTCAGATACCCATGCCAATTTAACTGCCCTCGAAGCAGTGCTGGCTGATATTTCTCAGCGAGGTATTCAGCAGATTGTGATGTTGGGAGATGTGGCTGGTAAAGGTCCGCGTCCAGCCGAGGTGCTGGACAGGTTACGAGAACTCGAGATACCTTGTTTGTTTGGCAATTGGGATGAATTGCTGATTCGCCCGATTATGAATAACGCCCCGCCAGAAATGCCAAGCATGACCCAAGCCCTCGAGTGGCAACGTACCGAAGTCGGACTCGAACGACTCGAGTGGTTAAAATCCTTGCCCAATGCCCTAGATGTTCCTAGAAAATCTGGTTTGGTGCGATTGGTTCATGCCTCGAGCCACGGTGTTTGGACAAGGGTGCGAGAAAACGACCCGCTCGAAAACTTTTATCGGCTTTTTGATGCCACCGAATTTGTTGGCTTGGATGCACCAACACCGATTGCTGTTGGTTACGGTGATATTCACACTGTTTTGGTGCGGCATTTGCGCTCATTTCCTGAAATGAACCCTAACTTGCGCGGACGAATGGTCTTTAATGTCGGTTCGGTTGGCAATCCGCTCGATTCAAATCTGCCTAGTTATGGGGTGCTGCACGGCTCGAGTCAACTTGAAGTCAGTTTTGTTCGCGTCTTGTACGATTACCAAGCAGAATGTGCGGTGGCTCGGGTTTCGCAGATGCCACAACTCGAGGAGTACATCGAAGAAACCAGAACTGGGTTGTATCGTCCGCGTGGAATTTAAGCAACGAGTTTTAGGATTTCGTGTAACATTAGACAATGCTGCAACACTTTCAACAACGTCTGATTATGGATTTCTTTGGCAAAATCCAAAAAACGTGGCAGTTATTGCTGTTGATTGTCTTGTTAGCACTGACCATCGCGGTGGTTGTTTGGATGACTG
>JAYWHB010000399.1:0-3428 GCA_043777915.1 Deinococcales bacterium | reverse complement strand
GTTGCAATAATTCTGCCATTTCAAAACTCCTCTTTTGTGGTTCAAAACTCCGCCTAAAAACCTTTGTGGTGCGAGAAGCGGGACTTGAACCCGCACACCTTACGGCACTGGATCCTAAGTCCAGCGCGTCTACCAATTCCGCCATCCTCGCATCAAGCCGAAAGAGCCTACTATAAGAACGCTAAAGAATCAAATCCCGAGAAATTAGCTCTCGGGATTCATTTGGGGTAGGTGACGGGATTTGAACCCGCGACCTCCGCTGCCACAGAGCGGCGCTCTAACCGGCTGAGCTACACCCACCACAAGCCCGAAGGCGTAACGGAGTCTAAACGTGCAAAGTCGTTGTGTCAAGAGTACAATACCAGCATGACTCAGGTTTTAATGGAACGGCTTGCCCAGCCTATACCGCAACCCATCACCGTCGAGCAGTACGAGTTATTGGGTCAGGCTGGACTCTTGCCTAAGCGGGTTGAACTGATTAAAGGAGTGATTGTTGAGATGCCACCAATGGGAGACGAACACGTTAATTCAATCGCCACCATGCTCACACCGTTGGCGGTTCTTTTTGGCACAAGAGCCAGAGTCACCTCGCAAACCCCAGTCCGATTAGGCGGAGCTTATGGCGAACCAGAACCAGATTTTATGCTTTGTAAACTCGAGTCTCGAGGGGTGGCAAATCCAGAAGATGTGCTATTGGTGATTGAAATTAGTAAAAGCACCTATAACACCGACCGAGACGATAAACTCCCGATGTACGCTCAGCACAATATCTGCGAAGTTTGGATTCACAACCTGAACAACAACACTTTAGAGGTCTATTACAATCCGCATTTTGTTTCGAGTGGTTGGACGTATGACGCGCCGATGGTTTTACAAATCGGTACGCCGATTGCACCACTGGCATTCCCAGATGACCTGTTCAAATGGTGGTGAGGGCGGCTGTCAAATCGCTCATAATATCAGTCACATCCTCAATCCCCACCGATAAACGCAGTAAACCGTCGGTCACACTAATTTTGGCTCGAGCCTCGGGGCTTAAGGCACGGTGACTTGTGCCAGTCGGATAAGACAGGGTACTCGAGACATCGGCGAGGCTAGGCGCAAGCGGAATGGCATGGCTAATGGCTTTCACAAAACTCGAGGCGGCAGCTAAACCGCCGCTTAACTCAAAAGACATCATGCCACCAAAACCATTTTTAAGCAGGTCTTTGGCTAACTGGTGTTGTGGGTGCGATGCCAATCCGGGATAATCTACCCGAATAATTTTCGGGTGTGTCTCGAGAAATTGGGCAACCGCTAAACCATTTTGACTGTGTTGTGCCATGCGTAAAGCCAGTGTTTTTGCCCCCAGAAGTGCCAGCCAAGCATCCAGTGCCGCAATCGTCCCACCAAACCGCAGCAGTGCGCTTCGGGCGGCTTCTATAAGGCTTGTGCTGCCCATGATTGCCCCTCCCATAACTGCCCCATGCCCACCAATGTATTTGGCAAGGCTATGCACCACCACATCTGCGCCTAGGGCAATCGGATTTAACAAGGCTGGACTGGCAAAAGTATTATCCACACAAACCGTTACGCCTCTGGTTTTGGCTAAAGCCACCAAGCTGCCAACATCGGCAATCCGAATGGTTGGATTGGACAGGCTTTCTAAATGTAGCCATTTGGTGTTTGGCAAAAAAGCCGCTTCTACGGCTGCTAAATCCTGTACATCCACAAAACTGACCTCGAGTCCAAAGCGGGGTAAATCCAAGGTTAAAAGCGCAAAAGTACCGCCGTAGGCATTCTGGTCAGCAATTATATGATCGCCAGCCCGTAAATTACCCAGCAGCAGCGCCGAAATCGCCGCCATCCCACTGCTCGAGACCGCCGCTGCTTGGGCGAATTCGAGTTGTGCCAGTAGAGTCTCTAAAGCTGTGGCATTTGGATGACCATTGCGGTAATAAATGTACCCTTTTTCACCCTGAAAGACCCGTTCCAAATCTTCTAAACTTGGGTAGGCATAGACCGTGGCTTGATGAATCGCGGGGTTAATTGGTGTGCCAAGTCCGAGTTCAAGTTCAAGTCCGGCTCGAGCCGCAAAGGTTGATTGTTTCATGTGTCAAAGCATAACGCATCTGGCAGTGGTTCGGAAAATATATTGTTTAGTTATGACCAGTGTGCTTGATAAAACAAAAAGTGCGCTTAAACGTGGTAAATGGCGAAGCGGCTTACGAATAGAAATGTGGCACGCTGGAGAATTTGAAACTGCCAAAGCAGCTTTTCTCGAGATTCGCGGTATTTTGGATGTGATATTTTTAACTAAATCATCGTGTAAGCCACAAGCAATCACTATCAAATGCTCATCGTTAACAGGATTTTACAACTTATTGAGATTTTTGCTTTTGAATGGTGAGTAAATAAGCAAAAATAATAGCGAATATATTCAAAAAACCCATGATATGTGGTGAAATCAGTACACCACCATCTGGCAATGTCAATGGAAAAATGAGCCGAGGGTTCTGAAGCAGACTTGGTAGAAATGCCAAATTTGGCGAAAGCATACAAAAAACGTAGAAGGCTTTTCTAGTGTGTGGTTTTTTAATAAAGAAAAACCACAAGAAAATGAATAAAGCAGTTGGAAAAGCAAAAATAAAAAAATTTATCACCTAGCACTTCCTAAACGCCAAAAAACCAGTAGGCGCATCCGAAAATCAATTCTTACTTTTTGGATAATTTTTGATTAAAATATGCCATAAATACAGCCAGAATATTCCCAAAATGAAGAAAAATAGGATCGAGTAATACCCTACCATCTAATGCGTTTACATAAAAACCCGATTTGTTTATATTTATTGTGGCTCCAAGAATTAGAATAATACTCGAGGTTACTAAAATAAGTATAAATGTTTTTATGCTTTTTGGAAATTTAAAAAACATAAATCGCAGCAAAAAAAACATTATAAAAGGCGAAATAAATATTAAAAAATTATCTTGGATGAATCTCATTTTTCTCCTTTAAGTTTTTTTGGATTCAAGTTGTTTACTTGAATCCAAAAAATTCTAAATGTGTAACTTAGCTACATTGTTGAACATATTCATCATATCTGGCTCGATACCTTGCTACTTGTCTTTGGTAGCGTTCTTGAATAACAAAAAATATTGCCGTCACAGTAGCACAATATCCAGCCGCTACCCTAAGTAACCACACACTCCACGGTCCTTGAGTAGCTGCTGCACCACCAATTGCTAAAGCACAAGAAGTCCCAAGAGCAATAGCTTGTAGTGCCACTTCGATTCTGACAGACTCTAGCTCTATATTCATATCTTGTAACTCTTTTTGAAGAGCCGTGCAGTTAAGTACCTCCCTAAAATGATTTATATTTTAACTCCACCCACAGCCTTAAGCGCAACCAGCAAAGCCTCCCGCAATTCATCAAGTGAGTTGTAACAGC
>JAYWHB010000398.1:0-3439 GCA_043777915.1 Deinococcales bacterium | reverse complement strand
TTGGAATTATAGAGGTATTAGTTGGTTTTCTTATGAAGCTGGAATGACTGAAGCTAAACGAGCAAAAAAACCAATTTTCTTAGTAATTTATGCTGATTGGTGTCCAACTTGTAAAATTTATGGTCAAGCCTTTTATTCAAGAAGAATAGTCACGCGTTCTCAAAGATTTGTGATGATCAAATTGAATCGGGATGAATATGCGAAACTTAGTAAACAGTATTCACGAGATGGTGAATATATCCCACGTACTTTATTTTTGTCGCCTGAAGGAATATTTCAATCAAAGGTCATTTCTAAGTATCCAAATAATAGGTACTTTTATGATCCAGAGGACACGCGAGACCTGTTGATGAATATGGATATTACATATGAGAAGTTCAAATCGCAGTAACCTACCAGTTTAACTGTTATTTCCCATATTCAAAACCATGTCCTTATTAAGCCGTTGTACGCTCTCAGCCGCCGAAAGTAAGCAAAAGTCTAATGGTACTTTAGCGCAATTTTACCCGAACATCATCTAAGGCAGCTTCAAAAGCATCTATAAACACATCCTCGAGCGTTTTATCATCCTCGAGCTTGGTGGCAAATTCCTCAATAGATGCCCAACGCAGCCGAACATCCCACGCACTCGAGATTTTACCGTTGGCGGCAATCACATCGCCCAGCCAAGCAACGGCTTTCACGGGGTCTGTAAACGGCGCAAAGTAGCGTTCGTTGCGAACTTCGTTTTCGCTCGAGACCAACCAAACATTGGCTTGGATTCGTCCACCATCACGGCGCAAAAATACTTGGTCTACTTCCCAAGTGTTGAAGCGCTGTATGGCTCGAGCTTGGAATGGTTTGGCACGGCGCGGCATGATTAGAAACCTAACATATTTAGGAAAAAGCCATTCCGGATTTACTGGCAATGATTTGTGCGAGTTGTTCAAAATCTTCATAACATCGTCTGACCGCCTCGAGATGAGCGCCAATTGCACCATCTGCGGCGGTGAGTAAAAACATTGGCTTACGAGCTTTTATGGCTAAAGGCATCAGGCTGCGGTAGTGCTTGAGTTGAATTAGCTGGTATGGGTCTTCGTTTGGTTTTATCAGACTTTGGGTTGAATCACCAAGAACTACATTATGGAACGTGTTTGGGATTTGATTCAGGAATAGTTCATAGGCTTTGACGGGTCGGTTATCCCGCACTCCAAACTGCATCACGACATATCCCATCGGATTCATTTCACCAGCTGGCATTGGAATATCAAGAGTATGGGGGACTTCTTTTAGGCGCTTGTTCCATTCAATACGCCAATTGTTCAAGGTTGGACCTAGATTCTTTAAGCCTTGAAGTGAGAATAAATCAGGTGCAAGTGGAAAAATGACTTGATTGGCAGCAATCAGGGCAGAACGATTGATTGCGCCAAGACTTGGGGCAACGTCTAGAAGTACCAATTGTGCGTTGACCAAACTTGAAGCCTGAGAAATGATTCTATAAAAAGCTGTCATGACTCGAAAAGCTCGAGCATCCCCGCCCAGACACTTTGCCCAATTTTCAGAAAGGGAATCTTCAAATAGAGTCAACCCCAAGTTACCTGCAATGAAATGTAAGTTTGAATGGATAGGATCGAGGTCAAAAGTCTTAATGTCACCACTTCCATCAATTAAAGGCTGCAAATAATCAAGTATCGTATTTGACGCGCCAGACTTCCAAATTTCTAGGAGTCTTTCATCCTCGAGAAACATCGAAGTTAAATTGGCTTGAGGGTCTAAATCGGCAACCACAACCTCGATACCTTTTAGGGCAAACATCCAAGCCAAATGATAAACCAAAGATGTTTTGCCAACACCTCCTTTGTTGTTAAAAAAAGCGATGCTGTTCATGGAATCCTTTTGCGAATAATGCAAAGAACGATATTTGGGTCAATACTAAATTCGGCAGGCGGATGTCCGTTTCGCTCGAGTTCAGCCTGAGCGCGTTGGATTCCATAACCAAAGCGATTGACGTAGCCAAGGGCTTTCATGGCTTCTGCAATGACAGGATTTCGATAACTGTTGCGTGTTAGCATGGACTCTGAAGTGACTTCACCGTAGAGTCCTCCTGGACTTTGAATTTCGATGCGGTCTGAAAACCAGTAAAACCGAATCGGTGTAAACGATTGATAGTCACGGTGCAAAATAGCATTGACCAAAAGTTCACGGATTGCGACTTCTGGGTAATCGAAAACCAGTTTTTCTTGGAGGGTTGAAACTCTTTGTAGCGAAGCCTGATTATTGGTTCTGATTTGAAGGTCAAGTTCGCGCAAAATACTCAGCAAATCGCCAGAAATCTCTCGTTGGTCTATTGGTTCATCGGTCAGTGTTTGGTTTGGAAAAGCCAAGTATTGAATATAAGCTCCGGGTAAAAAAAATCTTGGATTGATCCCAAAAAGTAAAATCCCACTGACCGTAGCAAGGCTTTGGCTTAAATGATAAAAACGCAGTGAAGCCAATTGTTCTTCAATACTGCGATGATTTTGAGCGATAATCTCAGCAGCAATCACAATTTGACGATACGCCTGAAACAATGTGATGGATAATTCGGTCAGAAAAGCTCTTGGGAGCGCCATTGTATCAAATGTGCCAATCAGGGAAACTCGACGTTCTGACAAAACGCGCTCTTGTTGTTCACTGGCAATTGCTTTTCGTGGACCAACCCTGATATAAGTTCTTCCTTTGTAGCGCACAGGTGGGAAATTCGAGGGTTGAACTTCAACCACAGCCACACTACCTTGAGCCAAGTTGATTTTTTGAGCGGTGATGGTGGGTAACGGAAGTATATTTCCGTCTGACCAAAGGTAACTAAGACGCAACAATATATTATCAGTAATTTCTATGCCACTGATTTGACCGTCATCACTAACGCCAACAATTAAGTAACCTGGCAAACGATTATTCGGAAAGTCATTTGAAAAAGCACAAACGGCTTCTGAAAATTTGTCAGTGTTATTTGTAGAAACTGTTCTTTCTACTCGGTCTGACTCGAGGTCAAGCAGTAGTTTTTGTAGTTCATCTTGATTGATTATCATTATAAACGCTCACAATGTTGAGCTTATTTCTCAACTTGACTGGATTATACGCTAAGAAATTCGTTACACTGCTTAAGATGAGTTTTGATGCCTCCCATAAAATTGCGCTGCATGGTTTAACCTTTGATGATGTGCTGCTGTTACCCGCCTACAGCGAAGTCACACCAGATGCAGTTTCAACCCGTACCCGTTTGAGTCGTAACATTTGGCTTAATCTGCCTCTGGTCTCGAGCGCCATGGATACCGTCACCGAAACAGGCATGGCAATTGCCATGGCGCGAACTGGCGGAATTGGCATTCTGCATAAAAACATGAGCTTAGAAGCCCAAGCCGATATGGTGCGTAAAGTCAAACGCTCTGAATCTGGAATGATTGTAGACCCGATTACC
>JAYWHB010000397.1:0-3441 GCA_043777915.1 Deinococcales bacterium | reverse complement strand
CCAAATAAGACCGCGCTTGACAATTTCTCTGGCTTCTACGGACTCAAAATCCTTGCGAACATGCCCGAGTGAGCAGTAAAAAACTTTGCCTTTTCCCCAATGCCTTTTCCAGATTACAGGCATGATTGTGCCGTCTATCCAATCGTTGTACTCGCCACTAAAAGTCGTGGTAGCAAGCACTTGGTTGCTGGGGTCGGTGTGCATATAGTATTGCTCGGAATTCATTTGAAAGTCGGTTATTCCAGCCACAATCGGGTCGTTGGAGGTGATGTTGACGGTGTAGTTAATAATGTTGCCGGGGTGGGCAACCCACTGTCCGCCAACCATAAATTGGTATTCGGTGTTGTTGCGAAAGGCATCTGCCATACCGCCGTGCCAACCAGCAAAGCCAGTGCCGTTTTTGATCGTCTCGAGTAAGCCTTTTTCTTGTTCTGGAGTGATGCTACTCATGGTATAGGCTTGTACGATTAAGTCCTGAGCTTGCATCAAGGCTGTGTCTAGGTAACTGTCGAGTGTGTCGGAAATAGTAACCATATAACCAGCTTGCTCGAGTATTAGGGAAAAGAGGTCAACACATTGTTTGGGTTCATGTCCGTCCCAGCCTCCCCAGACAAAAAGCACGTTTTTCATTTGAGGAATTTTCCAATGTCGCCAGTCCAACGGGTCACACTGCCAGCGTTCGCCCATTCAATCATTACGGGCGCAACGTTGTTCTTAAATGGAACTTTGAGCAACACTGCACCAATTTTGCCGTTTTGCAACCCATAAGCGGTCAGTTGTTTTTTCTCGAGTGTGAACAGCACATCCTTTTTTGGACTCGAGAAAGCATCTATGATGTTTTTATTTTGGCTTTGCAGGGTTTTCCAAGGCACAGCCAGTGTGTCATGTCCGACAAGGCTCATGGTTGGGGTGATGCCCGTATCAAAATCTATGCAGCAAGCACCGCGAACTGCTTCATAAGCATAGCCAAGTCTGCCACGAATCACCCATTGTCCGTTGCGGCGAATCAATGCCCAATTGGTGGCATTCGGGCTTTTTTCAAAAGTCTCTTGTTGTTCGGTTGTTAGTTTTTTGTAAAAAGCATCACCGGCTCTATAAAACTGGTCTTGGGCGATTTCGTCTATGGCATCGGTCAGTTCAACAAAATTAGGTTCTGGGCTGGTGATATTGCTTGTTCCACCGCTTTTTTGCACCAAATCCAAGTCGCGCATTTGTAAGGTACTGGCTGTCCACGGGTGTGCCGCGCCTTTGCAGTAACCACCGCTAGAATTTTCCACAGCCAAGAATTTTTCGTGAACAAAAAGTAAATCTGTAGACTCATCTTCGGAGCAGTCTAGATCGAACTTAGGGGCTGTTCCCCTCGAAGTGCTGCTGGCTGGACTGGCAAAAATAAATTGCTTGGTGCTGACTTCGTTCTCTAAGCCCTTAGCACTGCTGGTACTCGAGCCAACTCGCCACCAACCAGACCCACGCGGCACAAGCACATCCTTGCCTTGACGGATTAAACTGAGTTTGCCATTTTGTGGCGCGACCCAAAGTGTTTTGTATGCACCAGCCTCGTTGTAGCCAAATAATAAGCCGCTTGTGACTGCACCTTGGCTCGAGACGATGCTGATGAGTCCCGCCGTGCCAATTGCCATTGCCAATAAAACTTTTCGCATGGCTTCTAGTGTACCTCAAGAATAAAAAATAGGAGCAAAAATTCTTCACCTTGTCTCACTGACCACATTGCTACCCACAAAATAAGTTTAGAATACACCGTATGTCAAATCTTGAACGCCCAACTGTGCTGATTGATCGTTTTGGGCGAATCATTCGTGATTTACGCATTTCTGTGACACCGCGTTGCAATTTTCATTGTGCTTATTGCGACCCCTTAACCGATGCTCACCCCGAACCTCGAGGCGGATTAAGTGTGCGGGATGTGGACAATTTTGTTCGAGCTTCGGCGCTACTCGGTTTAGATGCGGCGCGTTTTACGGGTGGCGAACCGCTTTTACGCAAAGAACTGCCGCAAATGATGGACAATGCCCGTAACACCCCCGGGGTCAAAGACATTGCCATGACCACCAACGGCACAATGTTCAGGCGGCGACATAAAGAATTACTCGAGGCTGGCTTAAATCGGGTCAACATTTCGATAGACGCACTCAATCCAAGTATTTTTAGGCAAGCCACGGGCGGTGGTGATGTCAAACAAGTGCTTGATGCCATAGACTTGGCGCTCGAGTTAAATTTGCATCCCGTCAAACTCAACGCGGTCTCGATGCGCGGCATTAACGACACCGAACTGTTGGACTTGGCTGCCTTATCACTCGAGAAACCTTTGCATGTGCGGTTTATCGAATACATGCACCTCAATAACTCGGATTTAGAAAGTTACAACAGTGCTTTTTTGGCTGGCGCAAACGTTAAAGCCCTAATTGAAGAAGTGTACGGGGTACTCGAAGTTGTTCCTACCGACCCAAGCAGCCCGGCTCGAGTCTATAAAATCCCCAATAGCCAAGGCACACTTGGTTTTATCAACCCGATTTCTGAGCCTTTTTGTGGGGCTTGCTCGAGAATGCGTTTAACCGCCGACCGCAAAGTCCGTCCGTGTTTACTGACCGACCGTGAACTTGATGCCAATGCCGCTTTTGAAAGCTCTAACCCGATTGAAGCCCTGATAGATGTGTTACTCGAGGCAGCCCATAAAAAAGACCGCATGGGGGATTTACTGCCGCAAATTCGGGAACGTACCATGGTTGCGATTGGGGGCTGAACAAGTCCTGCCATTGGTGGCTAGAGGCGCTTAGGACTTACGCAAATCAGGGCGGGCATAAAACCATTGACTCCAACTTAATTGGTTCATAGTTTACCTGTGTATCGTGCATTACGGGTTAAAACGGTGTCAATTGGCAAAAAAGTGTAGCTTTTCAAGCTGACCTCCGAGGGGAGCCATTTCATTCGTGTAGAATCTCGAATCAACTTGGCGGCTCGCCCTCGTTCAGCAATCACTTGTATAGGGTCAACTCCATCAGCCACGAAGCGAGGAATCCAACGAATCATCAAGTCTAAACTGACATCAAAAACATCTGCATTTGCTCGAGAAGCAATTTCGCAGCGAGTTGCCAGAATAATTTGTGCCACTGTGAATACAGCATAGACTTTGTGTAGCACAACATTGACATGACTTGACCAAAGAAAATGATGTTGCAAATGTGATTTAGTCAAATTGAACATCTTTTCAATATCCCATCTACACGCATACAACAAACTAATCTCACGAATAGAAAGCATCTGAGGGTCAAGCACATTGGTGATATAACGCCAAGTTCGACCATTCTTACTGAATTCAACTAATCGCACAGCTTGTCTAACATTGTCTGGATTTAAGCCGCCCGCCAGCAACCAACGCCGATTTTTAAGGTGGGAAGTATCCACTGCTCCCCAATCAAACAC
>JAYWHB010000396.1:0-3446 GCA_043777915.1 Deinococcales bacterium | reverse complement strand
CAATCTTTAGGTGTATTCTCGAGCCAAGTGCGAAGTGTTGCCAGAGCTATTTTAGAATTTAGAGCATTGTAAACAGATTTTTCCTGTGCATGACTGTTTGACTGGAATTCGGCTGCGAGAACCTTGATTAAAATTGCTTCGACTTCGTTTGGCTTTTGCTCGAGTTGCCACAAGAGCCAATTCGCGGCGTGGGTTGCATTTAATGGATCAGTCCACCAATACCCACCCCAAACAGCCTGAGCAACATCAGTCAACTGCAATGGACGTTCCAAAGCATCAAAAGTGGTTTCTCCAAGACGATTAAACAAAACAGTTGCTTGTGAAGATGTCAAACCAGTACAAGCATCACACAACTCTTCTTCGGGCTGACGCTTTATTTCAAAGTCAATCCCACGAGCTTCATAAAACTGTTTTGCCCAACCGTAAATATCCCCAGCGATAAACAATTTATCCGAACTTAAAGCGAACTCGAGAAATGCCACTTCGGAATTGATTAAACGCCACCCTTCGGGGACACGCGGTGAATTTCCCTGAAACAGACTGATTTTCATACCGCCTCGAGTTCTACCAAAAGCGTTTGTAAGGCTTGCACACACTCTTGGCGCTTTTTCTTGTCTGTAATTCGTCTAAAACGTGAGGTGATGGCAACGACTTCATCTTCATCAACTTTGATACGCACCTTTTGTCGAAGCTCTTGTAATTGGGCTAAATCTGAAGGATTCAAAAACTCATGGGGCTTGTCAAGTTGGCGCTCGAATTCGCTAAAATTTGTGGTGCTATCGAAAGCAAGTTTCTGATTTGCCAACCAGCGCCGTCCAGCTTCAAATTGCTTTAGGGATTCGTCTTTTAATTCATTAGAGAACGAAGTAGCAATTTCTTTTTGTTCATCTGTTAAATCAGCATGACCAGCAAGTATGCCCTGAACTTGCTTAATTTGCTGCTGGAATTCTTCTGGTGTTTTAGGCAGTCTTGACCTACGCAGTTCTTGAATCTGGATCAAGTAAGTTTCGAGTTTTGCGGCTTTGGCTCGAGTCAAATCAAGGCGAACTTGTTCCGAAGGCGGGAAGAAATCGGGAATGTTTTCAAGTTTTCCACAAATTCCACGAACCTTTTCGGACATGACTTCTGTTTCCACTTGTTTGACTAAATCATCTAACCACTGTTTGGCGGTTTTTACTTGCTGCAAAACCGAATCTTGGAACTCTTTAATTCGCCTATCTATTTGGGTTTGTTGGGCTTCCGATAAGCCGTCTTTAAGGTCACGTAAAGTATCTTGCAAGCGCATACTTTCGTCATGGTCTCGAGGGCGCACAGCTTGTTCGGCTTGGGATAATTTCTTAGCAGCAATCTCGGCACGTTCACTTAAATCTTGGAGCAATTTGGCATATTCAGTATTTTCAAATCGCACTGTTGCCTGTAAAACCCCTTCACGGAATTTGTAAATATCTTTTGAAGTGGTTAAAGCACTTAAACCCATAAGTAACACACTTGCTTCTTGCTCGAGTTTTTCTATTGAACCTTCGATAGCCGCCTTTTTTGTGGACAGTTGTTTTTCCAGTGCATCCGAATCTGGAGAATACTGTTCGAGTTGCTTTAACGAACCTTGCAGTGCCTCGAGTGAACCGGTCTCTTTGATTCTTAAAATTTCCGTTAAAATCGTTTTTTCTTGCGCCAAAGCAGCAATTCGCTGCTGAACCTCGAGACGCAGAGCTTCGAGGCGTTCTTGTGCCACTTCTGACAAAAAAGCCGGAACTGAATTCAAATCTGACTGTAAGAGTTTAAGTTGTTCAGGTTTCTCGCTTTTTGTAACTTTATCCTCGAGCCAAGCATCGGCTTCCAAAGTTTTTTGCTTTGCAAATTCGTGTAGTTGGGAAATTTGAACTTGAATTAACTCGAGTTGCAACGGGTTCAATTCGCTCTGATATTCAATTCCTAATTGCTCGAGTTTCTGAACAAATTCTGTCAACTGGACAGGATTACTTGGCTTACCGACTTCAAGGCTTAAAAAATACTTCTCGAGCTTATCGGACTTCTCGAGGGCTGAACTGACGATGGTAGCTTCGTTGGTGTTGGCATACCCCGCCTGCCGCTTGAGAATTTCACGACTCAGGCTTTTTGTACTGCCAAGGGTTATTACAGTTTCAATTTGCTCGGGTAAGGCACTAACCCACGCTTCAAATTGTGCAATTGTACTTTCTAAGGCTTCTAGTTTTTCGGCTCGCTTCATACCAATCACTTCTGACTGGGCTGGTATTTGTAATATTTCGCTTTTTTTAAGCCGCAACTGAGCTAATCCAAGCGTATCTGAAATTAAAATAGATTTTAATTGCTCGAGGAGATCTCTGGTTTCACCAGTCGATTTAAGGCGGGTTCTTTCAGTCTCGAGCGATTTTATGGCTTCGTCTACTCGTCTGGTTGCCAAGCCTAGCGCAGACAATTGCTTATTCATTTTCTCGAGTTCTGCCAAATGAAGCCCATAATCCTCGAGTGAATTTAGACGTTCAAAACGCTGGCAAGCACTTTGAGCAACTTCTTCGACTTTTGACTTGATTTGCTCGAGAAGTAGTTCTGGCTTTGGTAATTCGTTTGAAACCAAGAGTGGGTATTCGAGCTTGTCAACTGTTTTACGAAGTTCTTCAAGTTCTAGAATTTCGGTGGTTTTAGAAAGCACTTTTTTAATCTCATCAATTTGGCTCTGGCATTCCTCAAAAAGCCTAGCGTCATTATGAAGTTTTGAAAAGGCTGGTTTTAGCAGCGACCGAAGCGATTTATCTGTGTCTACATTGTCAGCAACAGATAAGATAGCTTTTGCCTCTTCAGCTTCTTGCCTTGTAAATGGTTCATTTTTATCTATTCGGTCGAGTAATCCTTCTAAAACACGTTTTTCGGCACTTTTATTCTTACGTTTAAGGATTGTGGACTCGAGCAAATCCAAAAACTCGAGGGGCTTACGAATTTCACCGTTGGTTTTTTTGATGGCTTCGGAGATAGGAATTTGTCTACCGTTTACTGAAAAAAGCAGTTCTGTACGGTACTTACCAAACCATGCACAAAAAGCCAGTGTCAATGTATTGGCATCATAGCCGTAAGGGACGTTTAAGAATTCAGTCAGAATATCTTTTAAGCTAATTGGTTCACCATCGGCAATACAAGACTTATCAAGTCTATCCCAGAGCGGAAAAACACCTGAATCACTGTGCGGTACACGAATTGCCTTCTTTAAGACAACTGCCCATTTTGGCTCGAGGTATTGGTCAATAATCTCGGCGGCAACTCGACCTGCTCCACCTGCTGGCTGTTGAAAGTCTTTGAGACTATTATGCAGCAATAACGGAATTAAGGTAGTGACAGCCCCTCTCAGGTTTTGCTGCTCGGTTTTATAGGTTGTGTAAAAAGCACCAATATTTTTTGTATAAGCAAATCGGTACAATTCTTTTAGAGCTTCC
>JAYWHB010000395.1:0-3447 GCA_043777915.1 Deinococcales bacterium | reverse complement strand
ACAACAAGTGGCGTGGCTACGAAACAGCCATGAAATTGGTCAAGGATGCTTTTACTTTGGGGCAAAATCCTGTTGTGGCATCGCCGTTAATTCTCGAGCGATTGGCTTAGGAATTGTCCAGAAATAAATTCCGTGAATCGTGGGGCGAGGCTTCTTGATTCTAAACATGCACCTGCGGGCAGAATCGCATGCCTCGCCCCTACGACGAAATCTTGTGTCAAACCGTAGGGGTTAGGCATGCCTAACCCGTTTGCGGTCAACAATGATTCGTTGTCAAATCGGGAATTTATTTTGTGCCAAATCCTTAATTATTTTTGAACAATGTTCCAGATTCTTGCCATTCCGTCACGGCTGGCAGAAGCCAATTTTGTGCTGTCTGGCGAGTACGCCAAGGCTTTAATGTAACTGGTGTGCGCCAGTAAAGTACGTTTTTTATTCAGACCCTTGGCATCCCACAAATCAATGCTGCCGTTGTCATTACCCACAGCCAGTTCTGTACCATCTGGACTAAACGCTACGGCATAAGTAATTCGGTTTGTACCAACTTGCTCGAGTTCGCGCCCACTGATTCGATTCCAGATTCGCACCCCATTTTTGGCGGCGGTGGCAAAGCGCACCCCATCGGGCGAAAGGGCGAGGTTATAAATCCATTCTTTTAACTCGAGAGTACGGGTGTTTGTACCACTGATTGAAGTCCAGAATTTAACTGTTCCATCGCGGCTGGCAGTCACAATTTGATTCTGAATAAAAAACACACTGGTCAGCCAGCCTGTATGTCCTGTTAAAGTACGCAGCAGTTTTCCACTCGAGACCTCCCAGACTTTGGCAGTAAAATCATCCGAGGCGGTCACCAATTTTAAGCCATCATCGGAAAATGCGACGCTGCGAATCCAAGCACTATGGGCAGTCCAGACCCGCAAGAGTTTTTGCTTGGCAATGTCCCACAGTGCCACCCGTCCTTCGGAATCGGTGGTCGCAACATTGCCACTGCCGTTGATGGCTGCCCCAAGCACCCAGCCGGTATGACCCGTCAGTTTCATTTCGATTTCACCCGTAGCTGTATTCCAAACTCGAGCCGTGCTGTCGTCACTACTGGTCACAAGGGTTTTTCCGTTTGGTGAAAAAGCCACCGCGTTGACCCCTTTTTGATGATGGTCAAGCAATAAAAACTCTGACTGGGCAAAAGCAACACAGCACAACAAGATAATTGGGTAAAGGATGTGTTTCACGTTCTTGCATCGTACCTCAGATAAGCCTCTACGCGCTTAGGTCAAAACGCTCCATCCATTTTTCAGGGGTTTTTAGAACCTCGAACCCAAATTGGGCATATAAGCCGTGTGCATCCTGAGTTGCCAGCATAAAACGCCGAATCCCTTGGAGGTCTGGATACTCGAGAACCGCCTGCATTAAGGTTTTCCCAACGCCTTGTCCTCGATATGCCTCGAGAACCACGACATCGCACAGATAAGCAAAAACCGCGTAATCGGTCACGACCCTAGCCAAACCAATCATCTGACCGTTTTGGTATGCGCCAAAATTCAGTGAATGGGCAAGGCTTTTTAGAATCGTGGCTCGAGACCGACTTTTTGACCAGTAGGCATTCTCGAGTAACTTAAAAATGGTTTCGGTGTGCAGTAAATGATTGTCGGTGCTGATGGTAAAGTTCATAGATTCCTTTTATTGTGGACGCTCAAGCAACAACAAGCGAATGGCTAAGAAAATCATCACACCAGCCAAGAACCAACTTTGAATTTTGGCAGCTTTTGGATAGCGCGTAAATAATTGTCCGACAGTGCCACTAAAAACACCCAGCGCCGAATGAAAAAGCATCGAAATAAAAGTCAGTACCAAACCAAGAATTAAAAGTTGCCAGCCGACATTGCCATTTTTAGCATTGGCAAATTGCGGTAAAAAAAGCATAAAAAACAGCAGGGCTTTAGGGTTCAGTAAGCTGTTAAGCATGGCGCGGCGAAAAATCTCGAGCTTAGGAATGTTACCCGCTTGACTGATTTTTGGTATTCCCGAAGAAACAAGGCTTTGCCATGCCAAGTACAATAAATAGATTGCCCCAACCAAACGCAGCACATCAAACGAGGCGGGCAATGTGGCAATTAACGCCGTCACACCAGTTGCGGTTAAAAACGTCAGCAGCAAATCGGCTGCCACAATTCCCCAAGCCGCCGCCAAACCGCCACTCGAGCCGTGGGCTATGCCGTGTGACAGAACAAAAAACATATTTGGTCCCGGCGACAAAAAAAGCATCAGCACCGCAAAACCAAAGGTTAATAAAGTCGAAAGTTCAATCATGGTTTTATCCTAACGTTTGACTCGAGTAAAACGGCTTAAAATCGCCACAAGCACCATAAATCCGCCCGCCGCTAAGGTAACGGGGTCAAGAATTTCGCCTAGCAGCAAACCAGACCAAAGCAGGGTTAAAGGGGTTTGTGCCAGTTGTACTTGCCCAGTTTTGGCGATACTGCCCATTGCCAGACCCTTGTACCAAGCAAAAAAACCAATGAACTGGCTAAACACCGCGACATATAAAAAACACAACCAAGCCAGCGCGGTGGGGTTAAAACTGTGGCTCGAGAGAGCAAAAGGAAAAATCAGAAATTGCAAAGGAAGCGCAAAAATAAGCGCCCAGCTAATCACTCGCCAGCCTTCGATTTCACGGGCTAATCGTCCACCTTCGGCATAACCAATTGCGCCAAGACAAACGGCTGCCAACATCAGTAGGTCGCCGAGTTGTAAAGACCCCGCGCCTCTCGAGAGACCATATAAAATAGCCGCCAGCACACCAACCGCACAAACAATCCAAAACCCATAATGTGGGCGTTCTTTGGTAAAAATCACAGCCGCCACGGCAGTCGCGGCAGGCAATAAGCCGTTAATCACACTCCCGTGGCTTGAGTCTACAAATTGCAGAGCCAGACTTGAAAGGATTGGAAATCCAAAAATACAACCAAATGCCACCAACGCCAAACCACGCCAATGCTTGCGGTCTGGCAGATGTTCACGGCGAATATACAAGAGTAATCCTGCCAGTAATCCCGCTAAAATAGCCCTTCCACTACCGACTGTAAAACCACCCATTAACGGCGCAGCAATTCGGGTCAAAGGTAGGGTCAAAGAAAAACTTAGCACCCCAAGAAACGCCCAAAGTGCCGCTTGAGTCTCGAGTGGCAAACCTTGAAAGGATAGTGTTACTGACTTTTTAACAGTAGCGTTACTCTGATTTTTCATGTAGAATCGTAACATTATGACCCCAGAAAATGCAAGCATAAGTGCAGAACAAGCCTTTTTAGCACGCTTACAAGCCGATTATTTGGACTTCTCGAGCAGCCATGATGTACTGCCCAGTGTCCGAGACCTCAGTCGGCGTTATCGTATTTCACCAGTTACCGTTACTCGAGGGTTAAAGCATTTGGTACAAGCCGGAAAAATCAT
>JAYWHB010000394.1:0-3457 GCA_043777915.1 Deinococcales bacterium | reverse complement strand
AAACAGCCGTTAAAACCTCGGTTTGAGGAAGCTCCAAAGTTAGCGCTTTAATGGTTTCTTGGTCAAGCTTTTGTGATTCCAGCATATGAACTCCTTTTACTCGAGTACAGGTTAGGCTCAAGGGCTTCCCTGAAGCTGCTTGATGCTTGAAGCCACGCTGAGGAAAGACTGCGCTTCAGTCCAAGCACAGTTTTGGCACAGCTTAAATTCAATTGACTTTGCTTTGCTTTTGGGACTCGAGTAATTTTGGAGGATTCATGAAAGCACAAGAACAAAAAAACTTAAAAACACTGCTGCATACCCGTTATATCGTGGTTTTAGCCGTGGTAACACTCTACTTGTTATCTCTGGCATTATTTATCTATGCAACCATCAAGACGATGCTTTTATTACCGAATTTCCTAAGTCGGTTTTCTGAAGGTAGTACCAAAACGCTGATGTTATTTGCGGTAGAGACAGCCGATTTATTTTTGGTGGCGGTCGTTTTATATGTTATTGCAGCAGGTTTATTTGAGCTATTTATCAGTCGTAAAGTCAGAAACCCAAAAGGTGGTGCAGCCAAGTGGCTCGAGGTGGAAACACTCGATGACTTAAAGCAGAACTTGATTGGCGTTGTGGTGGTCGCCATGTCGGTATTATTTTTAGGTGTCTTAATTAAAAACGACCCAGAGCAAAATCTACTCGAGATAGGTGTTGGTGTAGGGGCAGTGATTGCCGCATTGGGTTGGTATGTTTCACAAAAATCTAAAGCCAAAGAATCGGATGCTAAGGTCAGTGAATCTAAAATTATTCCGCCAGAACCACCAGTCGAGACCATGATTGTACTCGAGTAAGAAAAATAGGAAAAAAACCGATGGTCAAGGGAATTGGCGTGTTTGAGATAGAAAGCTCGGGCGCTGGTGGAGAAATCCCTTTAGTGACTTTCCTGACGTGTTACTTAACGAATTAAATGGCAAAAAGCGACCAGGCGAAATTGGTGAACCTTAGTAAAACAAACTTGCGTCCATTAAGAATTAAGAATCCAAGCTAAATCAAAATAGGTAGGACATGGTACGATATACCCATGAAAGCCAGTATTTACTTATCTAACGACCTCGAGAATGCTGTGCAGAATTACTTGCAAGACCATCCAAACATGACCTTATCCAGTTTGGTACAAGAAGCCCTCGAGAACAAACTAAAACCCCGCCCTAACAAAATGCTCGAATTAGCGGGTTTTGTTTCATTCGATGGCAAAGACAAACGCAGCCTCGAGCAAATCACCGAAGATAGGCGCGAACGACCCGAGGACGAACCAAACCGCCTTGGATTAGATAGGTGATGATACCAACTCGCTTAATACTGGACACGGGTGTTTTGCTGGCGTTGTTCAATAACCAAGACGATTACCACAGCAGCGCTGTTCAAGGTTTTAACGTCTTGGACACAGCCCACACCCGCCTGATAGCCCCTTCTTGTGTTGTTCTCGAGACTGCCAAGCGCTTACTGTTTGATGTCAATGCCGCCGCGATGCAAAAGGCAACCCTTGCCATGCACCAGACGCTGGAAATACTGGACACCATGCCGCGCACCATTCAAGATGCACTTGAGCTAACTTTAAGCCTGAACAAATGGGGTGCAACGCTTGAGGATGCCATTGTTATCAACACCGCACTGGCATTGACCGCGCCTGTCTGGACACTGAACTATCGAGACTTTGGGGCAATTAAGAATTTAGAGTTCTGGACACCATTCCCATGACCGAAACCGAATTGCTGCGCCCCAAAACTCCTTTGCCAAATTCACCGCGTAATTTTGCTGAACTCGAACGGTACTCGAGCATAAAACGCTTCTGGGATTTACTCGAGGGGTGTCATCACAACGGGTTTACAGTGCTTGTGCCGAAGCGCTCAGAACCCAATTTGTGCCGTCGTGAAATTACGGGCATTACCCGACAAAACGCTGGTGGTTTGCACAATGATGCCGCCCTTAAAGCATCGCTTGAAGAAGATGAAGAACTGGCACTCGAGGCGTTTAATTTAATTCCCGAAGCAATGGAGGCAGTCCAAAAACTGCTCGAGGGCTACAGAGCGCCTTTTGTCGAAATTCTAAGTTCTGCCTATCAACTCGAGTTTAGTATTCAATTGGCTTTTACCGCACGACGCGAATTGTTACTTAAAGCCAGTGCCGAATTTGTGCCACTGCCGTACCTCGAGCCGCCATTTCCAGCTTCTTGGACACTCGAGCCGATTCGTTGGCGGCGTGATGATTATAAAGTGCTGCTTGAGCGAGCCGCATCAGGCAAGCTCGAGCGAGCCGCATCAGGATTGTTACAATAATCTTGACGCTTGAATAAAAATACTATAGTATTCGATTTAATTTATGTTTTACTATTATGGTAGAAAAAAGCAACTTGCTAAGCACTATCCTGTGCCTAATTTTGATTGTATTGTTGAGCCTTTTGCTGGTTCAGCAGCTTATTCTTTTCATAATAATAATTGGCGCAAACAGATTATTTTGATTGAAAAAGATCAAAAGGTGGCTGCTATTTGGGATTGGCTAATCAACGAAGCTACCCCTGAAAAAATCAAGAATATGCCAGACTTGCAACCCGGCGAAAAAAGCTCAGAGTTTCTACACATTATTCATGCTGCCACTAAAATGGCTTTTAAGTACAAAACCATAAAAGTAACACCTGTGCTGGCTCGGAATTGGGAAATCAGTAAACGATTACTGGCAGAAAACCTACCTAAAATTAAGCATTGGCAACTGATTTGTGGTGATTATTTATTAGCCCCTGATATTGAAGCAACTTGGTTTATAGACCCACCTTATAAAGCTGATGCTGGTATGGGTTACGCACACAGCAGTGCAAAAATTGATTACCCACAACTGGCAACGTGGTGTTTAGGGCGGCGCGGTGAAATTATTTGTTGTGAAGGTCGTCATGGTGATTACTTACCGTTTGAAAACTTGACTGAACTAAAGGGTATCGCTGGTAAAAAAAGTTCTGAAAAAATCTTTTACCGTTCATCAAGCATGGGTCATCAAATTCCATTGTTTAGTCCAAATTAAATTTCAATAATTTGGCATAGGTTCGCTGGTACTCAACTTGGTCTAACAACACTACCCAACCTGCCCCCATTTTTGCTTTTCCTGTGCCTGACATGCCAGTTACCTTGGTGTTTCTACCTGTCGTTCCACTAATCTCGCCCCAATCTGAGATGATCAATTGATTGCTATAAAATGCTCCTGTTAATTTTGGATAACAAAAAACATGGTTGGCTTGCACAAAATCCCAAACCAAACCCATTAAGGCACTGACTTCACGATGATGCGCTTGCCAAGTTAAACCCGTTAAATCGGCAATGCGTGTCTGACCTGCTCGTAAATTTGCACCTGTTTTAATATTGCCCACAGTGCATTTAATCTCGAGACCTTGCGGATAATTCCTAAGTTGCTCTTCCGTGCTGCCGAT
>JAYWHB010000393.1:0-3458 GCA_043777915.1 Deinococcales bacterium | reverse complement strand
GGGTTAAGGTATCTATTCGAGAATATATCGTGTGTAGGGGCGAATCTTGTGTTCGCCCTGCTGAGAATTGATTCAAGGTAATTATGTTGGGGAACTTATTTGTTTGGGTTTGTCATGTGCTAATTTGGTTGCCATGAAACTACGCCCTTTGCTGCTTGGATTACTTGGTTGTTTTGTTTTGACGGCTTGCCCCGAGCCTGTTCCTGTGGGTTGGACAATGGATTTTCGTGGTGGGACAGTCAATGTAGATAATAGTTTTTTAGGTGCAGCCAATCAAAATACTCAGTACCGACAGCTTGTTGAAACACAACTCGAGAAATACTCGAGTCTAAAAGTACAATTATCAAGTACAAATTTGCAAAGTGTTGCTCGTCCTCAAGCCAGTGCAGCCGTTGGTGTTAGTTTTTACATGGCGCTAAGAAAAGACGGTCTGATTCCCGCAGAAAATGCAAGTCTGGAATTTCAAGGACCACAAAAACCATATTCTTATGTGGGTAATAATAATCAGCCAACTCAGCCAATTTATTCGAGTGGTGAGGCTTGGTTTTATTCTCAGATTCAGTCACCACAAGGAACAGGCACGTACCGCGCCCGCGCTCGAGTAGCAGGTGGAGTTGTTAGTGGTCAAACCGAGATTAACCTTGCTCAGATTCTTGCATTACCAAACACATTTGAAGCTGCTGCATCGCCAGATGGTGTATTAGCAGCCAATTGGGATAACTTACCAAATGCAAAAAGTTACTTAGCACTCCTCGTCAATCGCACCACCAATACGTTAATATGGGCAGGTGTTGTTACAAAAAATCAACTGGAACTACTCGAGGGCTTACCCGCATTAAACGAAACTCAGACTTATGACTTAACTGTCTCTGCCTTTAACTTTGATATTAACCTCAGTCCTAAAAATCCGATTCCCAAGGATTTAGAAGCAAATGTTAATTCGTCTCTTTTTAGGCGCAATGTAACCATTGGTAAACCAGCCTTACAAATTGAATACAAAAATAAGCAATTTAATGGGGGTGACGCTAATCGTTTAGTGAATGTGGTTTTGTCGGGTAAACCAAATGCCTCAGCATCCGCAAAGATTGATTTGTTTAACAGTGGTGGTGGTGCAATGAAATACAGCCTCGAGCTTCCACAAGATTCTGGAATTGAAGTTGCTGGTGGTACAACTGGGGCAATTCGCTCACGTTATGGTAGTTTTCAAACCGCCACTCGTCAACTCGAGTTAAAAACCACATGCGGTGCAAATGAATCTGATCGTTTAGTCAAAGCTGAACTAAAAACCAATACATCTGAACCTTCAAGGACAATTTTTATTCAAGTTGAATGCCTGCGCGATATTACGGCAACCGAGGCTTGGAAACAAGAAGCAGGAATGAGTAGCCCTAATGCACTTGCATTAAGTCCACAAGGCAATCTTTTGCTTGGCAGTGGTCAAGAAGGGGTGCGGATGTGGGATGTTGCCACAGGCAAAATTGTTTTCAGCATAGGTATATCTGCGGCTACATTCAACCAACCAATGGCATGGAAACCTGATGGTTCACAATTTCTAATTATTTTGAATGACCAAGTTAAAATCTATGATACTTTAACGAAAAATATTATCAGCACATTTTCACTCTCCTTTTCAGGCAATTATGTGCATTGGAGTCCAGATGGCAGTCGGTTGCTGATTGGTGGTACTCGAGAAGCAAGACTTTATAACGCAATCACAGGGGCTTTTATTCTCCAGTTTACCAGTTGGATTGAAACATCCTCAAGTTCTACCGTGGCGGCTTGGAGTCCAGATGGTACAAAAGTTGGTGCAACAGGAGAACCCTCTAATGGCAATAATGCCGTAGTGGTCTGGAATGCAAGCACTGGTTTAGTGGAACGGCGTTTTGAAGTAGACAACTATGTGCGTGGTATCGCTTGGAATGCAGATGGTAGCCAGATTGCCACAGGGTACAAAAACCAAGTTCGTATTTGGAATATCAATACCAATTTGGAATTACCAGCTATTAATATCCAAGGTAACACTAATAATGCACTGCAATTACTCGGTTGGGACAGTGGAAATCAAAAGTTTTGGGTTAGGGCAAGTGGCGAAAAAATAACGACCCGTAATGCCACCGATGGTAGTCAAATCCAAGAATTCCCAGAAAGTTTCTACTTTTCTTTAATTCCGACAATCAACAAAATTGCCATTCGTACAACTTCAGTTTTTTCAAATGCGTTAACCATCACGATTTTTGATACCAATACAGCCCAACAAGCCGCCTCTGTTAGCAGTGCTTCGGGCAATATCAACAAATTGCTGTGGAGTCCAGACTCGAGTCGTTTTGCGGTTTTAAGTGGTACGAGCGCTAAAGTCTATAGTAAAGCAGGTGTAGTTCTGGGCGAATTACCTTTTGTTAATGGTTTTTTCTGGTCTCGAGATGGAACACAGTACCTAACTTCCGACGGGGCAACGCTTCAATTTAGAGATGCAACAACAGGATTGGTATTGCGAAGTTTAGCCATTGGTGCAGCAATCAATCAAATCGTCTGGAATGCCGATGGCAATCTTATTGCAATTCAAGAAAGTTTACGAGTTCGGGTACTTAATCAGGCGACTGGAGCAGAGATTTGGCGTTTAGAGGATGCTCGGGCTGTGTCTACGAACCCAAGTGGTACAAAGTTAATCCTGAGTGTTGGCAGTGGAATTCCTAATCCAATTTTGAGGGTTTATAATTTTGCTGTTGGTAGCTTAGAAAGTACCCTCAATACTGATAACATCGCAGGCTTTTTATCCCCTAATTGGGGACCATCTGAATCTCGAGCCGCGAGTTTTGGAGGAGTTGCAGGGGGTATCGTGCGGGTCTTCAATCTTCAAGAAAATTTTAATCTTGAATTGAACACCAGTTTTCAAAGCATTGCCAATTTACAATGGGACGCAACAGGGCGACGTATTTTTGCAACAGGCATAATGAATCAATCAAGTTTAACAGCTTACAGTGCTATTTCAGGTGAACCGCTTGTTACCTTAACTAATTTGGTTTCAAATACATTTCTCCCTTCTCAACGTGCAATTAGCCCAGATGGAACAGCCATAGTTCAAACATTTGACCAATCTGGCTTAAAACTCTGGAATCTGATTTATGCCCCATAAGGATTGGTTTTAACAAAGCAGTGTTAAACTAAAGAGAGGTGCATTATGGCAACCATTACTTTTTTACAAAACAATCAAGCCCTTAAACTCGAGAACGTGGATGTTGCACTCGAGACCATTCACAACTGGGCAGAGAAAAATGGTTTTGAAAGCCTCACTTTGCATCTCGAGTCTGAGCATAAACTGATGATTCAAATTGGGTCAGAAGCACCGTTATCCAATTGGCTCGAGTTGTCGGCAGTACAAAGTAACGACACCGAAGCCATCGAAGATTTACTCGATTTTGTACGTGGCGAGTACCGTCGGCGTATGGCGGGTTATGGCA
>JAYWHB010000392.1:0-3459 GCA_043777915.1 Deinococcales bacterium | reverse complement strand
TCGAGTACATTTTTTTCTTGCTAGAACAAAGCCAAGTCCCGATTGTCGCCACCGCCCGCAGTGCCGAATTAAATGTAAAGACCGAAAAACACATTGCGGCTTTGATTGGCGCTCAGCGTTTGGTGCAAATCGAATTGCCACGCTTAAAACAAAGCGACTTGGAAAATTTACTGCGGGCATTACACTTAGACACCAGACAAGCCGAGTGGCTACACAAACGTACTGGGGGTAATCCGCTCTATGCCTTAGAAAGTGTCCGCGCTGGAATGCAGGAAAATAAGCAATTAACCCAACTGATTGAAGCCCGTTTAGAACGCCTTTCCAAACCCGCCCGCGATGTGGCACGGGTGGCGGCGATTACCGAACGCGAATTTGGTTTAGAACTCACGGCTCAGATTTTAGAAGTGCGTGAACTCGAGTTATTAGAACCAATAGACGAATTACAACAAAAAAACCTGATGACAGACATGCGTTTTGCCCATGATGTGGTGCTTGAAACCCTGCGTGAGAACATGCCATTAACCACTCGGCGTTGGCTGCACGGGCGAGCCTTGGTGCTTTTGGAACAAAAGCAAGTCAGCCCAGCGATTCTAGCGTTTCACGCCATAAAAGCCGCGAAGCCTATGGCGGTCTTGCGTCACAGCAGTGCGGCTGGCGCTCGAGCCGTCGAAGTCTATGCCTACACCGAAGCCTTGGAGCATCAGCGACATGCACTGCTGGCACTGCTCGAGTTATCCGATTCCGAAGCCCAAAGTTTAGAACAACCGCCACTGATTACCTTTTTTGATGCCTATGCCACGCTTTTAACCCAGCAATCTCGGTTTAGAGAACTGCAAGACGCACTACAACAAGGCATCGAACATGCTCAACGTTGGACATGGCGATGGTTAGAAGGCGCACTGCACAACTTAAGCGCACGGGCATGGTTACGGGCTGGCACAAATTTAGAAGCGGCTGAACAGATGTACCAAATAGCCAATAAACTCACGCTACAAAACCCTCAACTGGAACTCGATACGCTTTTAACACGGCATCATCTCGAGGGTGCAAAAGGCAATTGGGCATTAGCAGAAACCTCGGCTCGAGCCGCCGCCCAAAAAGCCTTAGAAACCGAGCAACCAGAACTGCTCCAAGAAGCCCTGATGGGGGCATTGTTTGCCGAGCAGAACTTAGGCGCATGGGCAGAATTACGAATCACTGCCGAAGAAGTCAGACCTATTTCCGAGCAAGTGGGCGGTAAAGCATCACTGGCACATGGCTGGGCAGTCAGTGCCATAGCCAGTGTTTACCTTGGGCAACCACGCCGCGCCATCCTTGAAGCCGAGAATGCTTTTAGCACCCTATCCAGCATTGGATGGGGGTCTGGGCAACGCTTTGCCGCCCAAGCCCTGACCCAAGCCCATGCCGAACTTGGCGAACTCGAGAAAGCCTTGGAATTTAATGCTCCAACTGTGTTCCACGAAAACGCTGCCACTCGTCCAGCCGCTCATGCCAGAAGTTGGACGACTCGAGCGCAGATTTATTGGCTGCAAAACGACAACCTAAACGCCTTAGCCGCCACCGAACAAGCCAAACAGATTGTTGGTCAGGTCATGCCCTTTGAGGCTTTTCAAATCAGAGCCTGTATTGCCAGTTTTGAAAGTGCTATTTTTATGCAGTGTGGCAACCAAGACAAAGCCCTAGAAGCCGCTTTAGAAGCCCAACAGCAACGCAATAACCATGTCCTGCACGGCTGGACACGTTGGACACCGCACTGGCTCGAGATTCGGGCATTATGCTTAGCTAAACATTTTGAGTTTGCCGAGCAAAGAATCGCCGAACTGCGTTTACTCGAGACAAGCAATCAACGCTGGGAAATCGAAGTGTTGGCTGCCGAATCTGAATGGGAAGTTGCTAAAAATAATTTTAAGCCTGCCAAAAAAAGGCTTCTGCAAGCTATTAAAATTGCAGTTCAACTCGAATTACCGATGCGCTTGGGTCAACTCGAACAGACTCGAGATAAATTGAATCTATCAATTGGGTGATTTGGAGATAAATCTTGGGTATCTTGACAAAAAGTCTAATTTAGACATAAAGTTAAATTTAAGGAGAAACTTATGGCATACCCAGCCCAAGAATATGCCAATTACGACCATATCTACTCACTCTGTGAAGCCATTGCCACTTGGTTACATCCTCATGCAGAAGTCGTCATCCATGACCTAGCGACCGACACCGTGATTCGTATTTGGAATAATATTTCCAAACGTAAAATTGGAGATTCAAGCCTACTCGACCAAGAAATTCAACTCGAGGACAACCAAGAAGTCTACGGACCGTATGAACGCACCAACTGGGATGGCAAACGCTTAAAAAGCATCAGCAGTGTGATTAAAAATTCTAAAGGTCAGCGCATAGGCTTAATCTGCATGAACCTCGATGTTTCTGAGTTTGATGCTTTGCAAACCTTCTTAGAGTCTTTTACCCGCACCACCACAGCCATTCCCGCAGCCTTTATTGAACACGATTGGCGTGAACAAATCCACCAAGCCTTAAGCGCTTACCTGCAACAACAAAGCACGACCTTAAACGCCCTGACTCGAGAACAAAAAATCCAAGCTGTTCGTAGTCTCGACCAACAACACCTTTTTGCTACCCGCAACGCCGCCCAACATATCGCCCAAATTTTAGGAGTCTCGAGGGCAACGGTTTACAACTGGTTAAAGACATCTCGGGAAGCAAATCCATAAGGAAAGATCATGAACCTAAAACCATTTAGAATCGAAAAGTATTACGCCAAACACGAATTTACAGCCAAGTTCATGCTCTCGAGTTCGGATGCCGAGTCGCGCAGCGTCGCCGAATTACTAGCCTTTGAACCAGAAGCCAAAGAACAATTTGATGCCTTGCATTTGGGGTACACCGAATCAAGTGGTGCGCCAAAGTTACGCCAAACAATGGCAAGTATTTACAATTCTGTAAGCAGCGATGATGTGTTGGTGATGTCCAGTGCCGAAGAAGGAATTTTTGTTTTTTACAATGCACTGCTTGGAATTGGCGACCATGCGATTATTGAAACACCGTGTTATGAATCGGGGTTTGAACTGGCTCGAGCCACTGGCGCAGAAGTGAGCCAATGGCAGCGCCACTTTGAAGATAATTGGGCGCACGATTTAACCGCCCTAAAAAAGCTGATTCGCCCCAATACCAAAGTTATTTATCTTAATTCTCCATCCAATCCAACTGGGTTAAACATGAAACCCGAGGATATGAAAGCAGTCATGGATTTGGCTCGAGAAAATAAAATTATTGTGCTGTGCGACGAGGTATACCGTGAACTCGAGCATGACCCAAAGACAATTTTACCTGCGGTTTGTGATTTATACGACAACGCTGTTTCTTTGGGTTCAATGAGTAAATCCTATGGACTGCCGGGCTTACGGCTTGGTTGGTTGGTCACTAAAAACCCTGCACTGCTCG
>JAYWHB010000391.1:0-3460 GCA_043777915.1 Deinococcales bacterium | reverse complement strand
AGCCGTTCATATGCTGCGGTTAAAATTTTTGACCAACGCCTGAACAACATCATCTGGCTTGAACGCGCCCCAGCCAATAACACCTTTGCGATTGCGATTCCGAGTGTGCTGGCGACTAAAGAAAAAATTAAATCGCTGGTTGATTTCTCGAAGTACGTCAATGGCGGAGGCGCTGTTAAACTGGTTGCCAGCCAAGAGTTCTTTGAACGTGACGATGCCCTGCCGAGCTTTGAAAAGGTTTATGGCTTTAAGCTCAAACCCGATCAAAAAATCACCCTTGCCAATGCCACCCCAGCCCAAACCCAACAAGCCGTTGCCCAAGGCACGGGCGGAGCAAATGCAGCCATGGCATACGGTACAGATGGCACACTCGATGCGCTAGGTCTCATCGCCATGACTGACCCCAAAGGCGCACAACCTGTTTACCAGCCAGCCCCAACCATTCGTGGCGCTCTTTTGAAACAATACCCAGAAATCGCTGGACTCTTAAACCCAGTCTTTAAGGGCTTAACCCTGCCAGTGTTGCAAAACCTTAACCGTCAAATAGATGTGGACGGCAAACCCCCACTCGAGGTCGCCAAGGCGTACTTAAAAAGCAAAGGGTTTATCAAGTAAAAATAATAAAGCCGATGCAAGACACGTGTCTTGCATCGGCTTTTTCTTGGCGCTACTTTTCTTGGGTACTGACAATGTAAACGTACCAGACTAACGATGACATTAAAACAAAGTACACCAAGCGCAAGCCAATCAAGTTGACTCCACCAAATCCAACAAAGTAATCAAAAGCTATTGTTAAAAACACTAAAGCGCCTAGTACCAAACCAATTGGACTTTGATGCTGAACCACAAATTGACGGGTAGCAACACGGCTCATAATTAGTCTCCTGCCGTTGCGAGATTGCCTACTTTTGCCTTATTCTCGTTGTCTACTTTGGTTTTCTCGAGGGCAATGAAGTAAATCAGTGTACCAAAACCCGCTTTGGCGATAATATCAGCGAGGCTATAACCCACTTGTAGCGCTACGATTCCACTAGAAGATAAGCTACCAAAAATCAGAGGAAACAAGTAGGCAATTGGGTAAAAACCCCACGACCCGAACAGCAACAAACGCAAGTTGCCCATCAACAACTGAACTCGAGGTGGTTGGGTTGCCAAGGACTTTCCAAGCTCAACAAACAGTGTGTAGATGATGTACAAGAATGGAATGGTGCTGAGTGTACCCCAGAGTAAACGAGTGCCAGTATCGCTCGAGACTTCGCCCGGATAACCCAATGCAATCATGGCGAGGGCAGCCACCACTAAACGCCAAATCATGCCCGAGGCAACGCTGCTGGCTAATGCCAAGACAGCCACAGCTTCAACCAATAAGAGTGGTACGGTCAAGACCCAATCGGCATAACGATAAGCATCGTTAAAGGGGATACCCGTGGCTTTGTAAACCCCATCAGCAAAGACATAGGCTTCTTTCCAAGAATCAAAAATACGCACGTAATGATAGCAAGCAACCGCCACCACCAAAGCCGAGACCAACATCGCGGGTTGGTATTTTATGCCAAGGTTCTGTTTACCCAGCACAAAGAAAATAAACGATGCACCCATGGATGCAATAGCGATGGAAAGTAACTGATAGACCAAACCAAACTCACCTGCACTGAGTTCTAAAGGGGCAGCAAGTGCTGCTCCACTGACCAAAGAAGCGCCAATAACCAACGGGATTACCTTTCTCATAGCTGTCCTCCGACAATAAGAGACCGTAAAGACACCACAAGTGAACCAAAACCAAATGGTAAGGTTTAGTACACTAAAGCAATGCCCCTCGGACAGCAAAAGTTTAATCCTTATGACCGACTAAGCACAGTTCATTTAACTACGGTTAAATGTATTCGTATAAATCTATTGAAATGTAATACAGCATTCCGAATTAAGCTATTTTGTATAAGGTTTGATAAAATCCGCTCGCCAAATTGCGTAGCTCGAGCCGTGCAAACTCGTGTAGACTATGGTTGTGAATGAAGTACCTAATTTAGATTTAACAAAAATTCTTCGTGGTGGCTCTGATGTTTCTAGCGAAGGTGAAACCAGTCTGCTCGAGTACACTGTACCAACTACGCACGGCACGCAAACCAATGTTATTCCGTTGCTTGGTGTGGCGGATTGGCGAGCCATTGCTTCGCATGTAGGCGACAACGAATACTGGTTGGCGGGGACAATTCGGGCTACCCTGAACTTGGAGTGTGGGCGTTGTTTAGACCCTGTATCGTATGACCTCGAGGCGCGATTAGAGAGTTTATTGCGTTTTGATTCTAAAATTGAGACACCAACTAGGTTAGTAGACAATGACGAAGAAGTGATAGTTTTTGGCAATCCAATCATAGACTTAACGGCGCTGTTTGCCGAAGCGCTGAGCTTAGAGATTCCAGCAATGGTCAAATGTAAGTCTAAATGCAAAGGCTTGTGTGTGGATTGTGGTGCGAATCTAAACCGCACAACCGCCTGTACCCAAACTCGAGCCGATTGCCCTGTGTTTGGTGAGCAAGCAGATAAGCGCGAGAACCCGTTTGCTGCCTTAAAGGATTTATTTAAGGATTAACCTTGTAACCACTGGCTTTCCACTCGAGAATTTTGGCAGTGATGGCATTACGAATTTCACGAAACTTCTCGAGTTTAGCGTTGTCATCCCCTTCAAATGCGGCTGGGTCTTCAAATGCCCACGATAAACGGTACGAAACACCCGGAAAAATTGGGCAATTGGCTTCGGCTCTCGAGCAAACGGTGATGATGTAATTAAAGTGATGATGCCCAAGCATTGGAATCACGCCTTTGGCAAACATTCCTTCGGTGCTAATGCCCATTTCCTCGAGTACCCGCACGGTGTAGGGGTTTAGGACTCCCGGCTCGAGTCCAGCGCTGGTGACTGCAAATTCATCTGGGGCATGGTGGCGCAGTAAAGCATCTGCCATTTGGCTACGAGCCGTGTTGCCAGTGCATAAAAACAATACCGATGGTTTTTTCATGTGTTCACTTCCTTTGATTCGTTTGTCTCGAGGGCTTCTGCTGTAAAAGCACCAAGAGCAGCCCCAAGGATTGGCGCTGCCCACATCATCCAATGGTCTGACCAATTGCCAAAAATAGCGGGTCCAAAAGCCCTTGCTGGATTGAGCGCCACGCCAGTTAAGGGTCCTGCTGCGACAATGCACATCATCACGGTTGCCCCAATCATTGCGCCAGCCGCAGGATTGTTTTTTAGCACTGCAACCCTAAAAATAATAAAAGCCAAGAAAAAAGTCAGCAGTAATTCAATCACAAATCCAGCCAGTGGTGAAACCGTTGGCGCAAGTAAGGTCGCTCCGTATTTTACTTTCTCGAGGGCATCGCCGTGGGTGAGTGATAAGATGCTCACGGCGCTCAGGCTGCCAAGCAACTGTGCGCCAATGTACGGCACGGCATCTGTCCAAGAAAA
>JAYWHB010000390.1:0-3465 GCA_043777915.1 Deinococcales bacterium | reverse complement strand
GTTTGGACTTAAACGACACCACTTCGGCTACTTTGGGCTTTCGCTATAACTTCAACTTTAATGTTGAATCTAGTGCCAGTGTTTTTGCTCGAGTCGATTCATCTGTCAGTGACAAGCTCACCATTGGTGGCACATTGATCCTAAGCCTGAGCAGCATTGGAACTGGCAACAATTTTGGTGTTACCCTACGTCCTTACGCAAGCCTAACCTTGGTTGAATCAGACACTTTCTTTGTGGCTGGCACATTGTACTTAAATGTTCCAATCATTTCAGCATTTGCCCTGCAACCGTGGTTGGCGATTGATGCTTCTTACAGCATGGGTGCATTGGGCGTGGATTTTGGCGTGGAAGCCGATTTCCAAATCATCCCATCATTCCGCTTTGACGGAATTTATGGCTATGTCCATGCTAACTACGACATCAGCAGCCCTTTGCGTGTTTTCGGTGGACTTGGTTTCTACACCGATTTTAGCGGATTCTTCGCAGATGGAGTCTACGGCACGGATTTCCGTGGTTTGTACGCTGGTTTACGCTACAACCTCTCAAACGCTTTTGCTGCTCGTTTAACCACTGGTTACAACGGCGGTTTCTACATCACCTTAACTGGCATCTTGCGCTAATTTTCAAAACAAGAAAACCCCCCGCCAATTGGTGGGGGTTCTTATTTACTTATTCAAAGTGTGAATACTGCGTTTATGGGTGGCTTCGGCAACTTCAAGCATCAATTCCGAAAGGGTTGGGTGTGGGTGAATCGTCAGGGCAATATCATCCACCACTGCGCCCATTTCCAGCGCTAGGCAGGCTTCGCCAATAATATCCGAAGCATTTGCCCCAATCGCATGAACCGCCAAGACCACATCGGTTTCTTCGTCAGCAATCATTTTCACCAAGCCTTCACTCGAGCCTAGAGTTAATGCCCTGCCGAGCGCTGCCAATGGGAACTTACCGATTTTCAGGTTATAGCCTTTAGCCCGAAGTTCTTCTTCGGTTGGTCCGACCCAAGCCACTTCTGGACTGGTGTAGACCACGCCCGGCACAGCTACCGCATCGTTGAGACTGGTTTTACCGGCGCAACGCTCGGCGGCAACAATTCCGTCCTTCATGGCTTTATGGGCAAGCCAAACACCTTGCACCACATCGCCAATCGCGTAAATTCCCGGTACGTTGGTCTCTAAAGTTTGTGGATTGATGTCAATTGCGCCTTTCTCGAGAAAACGCACCCCTAGCTCCTCGAGTCCAATGCCCTTACCAACAGGATGGCGACCAACTGCACTGACAATTCGGTCAAAAATTTCGGTGCGTTTTTCTTTGGTCTCGAGATTTTCAATTTCGACATGCAGACCATCAGATTTTTTGGTGAACCCAACCACGCCGGTCTTGCCAAAAATTTTGATTCCCTGTTTTTTATAGGATTTCTGGGCTTCTTTAGCAATTTCTTCATCTACGCCAGCCAGCACCTTAACGGGTTCAACCACGGTCACTTGGCTGCCGAGGCGGTTATAAATCGTGGCGAACTCAAGTCCGATCACACCGCCACCAATACACAAGACACGGGCTGGAATGGTTTCTGGGATAATTAAAGCACTGGTGCTGTCGGTAATATCTGTGCCATCCACTGGAAAGGTTTTTAAGTGATTTGGCGCTCCGCCCGTTGCCACAATCAGGTTGTCAAATTCAATTTCTTCAATGCCTTTTTTACCCGTCACAACTGCCACGTTACGGCTTTTGAGTTTGGCTTCTCCCTCGAGCATGGTTACGCCGTTGCCTTTTAATAGCCCCGAAACGCCACCACTTAATTTTTTAACAATGCCATCGCGGTATTTATTGACCGCTTTTAAGTCAAGGTTCATCTCCAAAATATTTAAGCCAAAATCTTTGCCATGCTGGGCGTTATAAACTTCTTGCCCAACATGCAGCAGGGCTTTGGTCGGAATACAACCGACATTCAAGCAGACCCCGCCCCAAAATTCTCGTTCGGCAATGGCTACTTTTAAGCCCATTTGTGCCGCCCGAATTGCCGCGTGATACCCGCCCGGTCCTGCTCCTATGACAAACACGTCGTAACGCATAATTTTCTCCTTGGCTCGAAAAGCCTCGAGCAACATTTTATTTTAACGCTTCTCGATTAGACTTTGGGCATGACACAAACATTAGAGCGCCCAAGAAAGGAACTGATACCAAAAGTCAAACTCGAGCCAAAGCCAGAAACTAGGGAATCTCGAGTTTTACCAATCAGTGTTGTGCAGTACGAAGCACTTTTTGAACTAGGTTTACTACCAGAACGAGTTGAACTGATTAAAGGAGCAATTACTGTTATGCCAGCTATGGGAAATGCACATGTGGATTCAATTAAGACACTTTTGGTCAAGTTGGTACTGGCTTATGCCGCCAAAGCCCAAATCACTTCACAAACCCCTGTGCGTCTCAGTGCAGCTTTTGGCGAACCCGAACCCGACTTCATGCTCATCAATATGACTTCCAGAGGCGTGACCAACCCCGAAGATGTGTTACTGGTGATTGAAATTGCCAAATCTACACTCGAGACTGACCGTGCCGACAAACTGCCAATGTACGCCCAACACAGCATCCCCGAAGTTTGGATTCATAACCTGAACAACAACACTTTAGAGGTCTACCGCAATCCGCGTCTGGTCTCGAGTGGCTGGGCTTATGATGCGCCAATAGTCTTTGAGCATGGGCAGACAGTTGCCCCACTTGCTTTTCCTGAAGATTTGCTCGAGTGGTGGTGATAGGGACAGTCCGCCCGATAGATTGCCTAGAATATCCATGTGAACTTAATGAAAATTTGTGTTGTGCTGCTGTTGTTTGCACCTATTGCCCAAGCCCAAAGCACACCGCGCCCACAGGTGGCAGTGACATTAGCGGGTGGTGTGGCTCGGGGGTTTGCATTTTTAGGAGCGCTCGAGGTTCTGGTCACAGAAGGTGTTCCTGTAGACCAAATCGTCGGGACTTCGGCTGGGGCATTGGTCGGCGGCTTATACGCCAGTGGCTATAGCTTTAAGACCATCGAAGCCATGCTCAACGAACTGCGTTTTGTGCAAGGCGATTTAATCAAGATTTTATTCCCACCAACCCAAGGGTTTCTTGACCCAACAGGTTTTGAAACCGTCTACCGCGCTCTAGTGGACAACAAAAAACTCGAGCAGACCTCGCCGCGTTTAGCTGTGATGGTCACAGAGTTGCGTCCAGCCCCACCAAAAGCGCTTCTCGAGGGCGATATTGCAAGCGCAATTCGCGCCAGCATCAGCTTACCAATTCTATTTCCAGTCCCAAGTATTGATGGGGTGTACTACGCCGATGGAGGCTTACGCGACCCGTTTCCCGTCGGTGTAGCAAGGGCTTTAGGTAACAATGTCGTCTTTGGGATTCGGGCATTGCCAGAAGCTGGGGTGCAACCCGATAATTTACTCAATGCCTTGTCTTTTGTGGTTGGGGCGCTGACCG
>JAYWHB010000389.1:0-3467 GCA_043777915.1 Deinococcales bacterium | reverse complement strand
CAACATTGGAATTTTAAGCAACCAATCGAGGCAAGTTGTTCCCAATTGCCGAGCAAGTTCGGCGGATAACAAATTAAAAAAATGCAGATCCGCACCTTGTAACTGGGTTATTTGTTCAAGCTGCCTTTGAGCTTCCAATGGTTGCGACTGCATTAAATGTAGGGCTGCCGACTCGAGCCGTGCAGGACTTACATTTAAGCCTTGCTCAGCAGTAAAATCGAGAGCCGACTCTAAGGTTTGTGAGGCTCGAGAAAAATTGCCAGATAAACGCAAAGTTCGTCCTAAATTGGTTAGCACCTCGAGTTTTACCACTGGGTGTGGGCTGCGTTCAAAAGCTCGGTTATACAAAGAAACAGCTTCTTTCCACTCGCCACGAACTCGGTGCGATGCAGCAAGGGCTTTAAGAAATTCAGGATGGTACTTGGCATAATTCTTATGACGAGTGCGACGTTCAGCACGCTCGAGAAAGGTATGGGCTTTAGAGTCGCATTGCAAAAGGTAGGTCAAGCCGATGTTACTTTCCGCAAAAGCCCGATTCAACGGATCATGAATCAACAACAAACTTGCTTCTTGGTAATTGCTGATGGCATCATCAAAGGCTTCTTGAAAATAATAGCAATTGCCCAATTGCAAAAGTTGAATACCAAGCATTCTGCCCGATAAGCAATTTCGCATTTCTGAGAAAGCCTCAAGCCAATTGGCTTGGTTCAAGGCAAAGCGCATCATACCAACCCTTGACCACGCCATCCCTAAGTCTTGTCCAATTAAATTCGGCATGGCTTTGGTTAAAAGTAATAACCCTTCTTCGGTTTTTGCGGTTTTATGTAAGCAAATAGCAAGCTCAAGCTCCAAAAATGCTTTTGTATACTGATCATGATTATTTAGGCTGCTCTTAATGAAATCCTCGGCATTTTTGAATTGTCCAGTACCAATCAAAGCTCGAGCATACGTTTTTGCAAAAGCAGCTTCATGTTGCAATGCCTCTTTAGAAATACATTGCAACATGATTTCTTCTAAACGCTTCCAATCTTCAAACCGCATCACAAGGTAACAGGCTCGAGCCACGAGCTTAGACGCAACGTCAGTCATTTCTGATTGCAGTAGCAAAGCCAGATTCGCAAAAATATGTACGATTTTAAGCTCCGCCATTCACACGATTCTATCATGAAAAGAATACCGAGATTAACAAACATTGCCGCCGGGGCAATCACCAACCAGTCTAAAGATGCTTGGCTGCGGCTTACTGACCTGCTCGAGCCGATGCAGGGTCGCACTCAGCATTAGAAACTGAGCAGCGATTATAAATGCGGCAACGCAAGTAACAACGATTACTGGGTTCTTTTTGCTATACTTCAACATAAGTCTCCTTAAAGACCCTCGAGATTCCTCGAGCCTAGGGGCTTGTGGTCGGATGCGTTCTTTAATCTTTGGACGGAGCATTGAACGCATCTGTTTTATAGAATAGTGATTTCCTCCTCTTCAAAACCTAGCACATAAAAATCAATTTGTGTTGTCCCAAAAAGGTTTTTTTGAAGCGATAGAACAGCTAGGAACTACTAAGAACAGCTAAGAACTTGAGTTTGAAACAATTTTTTTGGCTCACCAAGTTGAACTTAAGGAAGGGAAATGAGACAACAAGGACTCCTGCAAATTGACTTAAAAATTAAATCTGCCTTTTTTTCTGGCACAAAATTAGATATTTCTGAACGAGAAGTGCTTTTTTTATGGTTACTTGCCACTCGCACTTTTCAAAAAACCACGTTTTCGGGTTCACAACAAACCATTGGTATTGAAGAAATCCGTAGTTTAGAACCGTATCGCAGTGCCAACCCTAAGAATTTAGGGAAGCAAATAGCCCGTTTTGCCCGTAAATTAGCGATACCAATTGTCAAATCCCCCGAAGGTAAAACCGAAGTTGCTTATTTTTTATGTTCGGAAATAGTCAAAAACCTCAAAACTTGTGAAGCAACTACTTCGGTGGTGATCACCACCGTTTTTGATTCACAAATCACTTCACAATGGGCAAAATTAGCTTACTGCGAAGCCTTAAACGAAGCTGGGGATTGGCGCAAAGCTCGAGACGAATTACTCCAGTTAATCCCAACCGTCTCGAGGTCATTACTCGCTCGGGTGCGATTGGCATTAGCCGAATCATGGTTTTTAGAAGGCGCAATGCGCGAAGCCCAAGAAAATCTTGAGGCTGTCCAATTTGCCTTGGATGTCGAACCAGATTTAGTTGTGACCGGACTAACCAAGGTTTTTCAGGCTCGGATATTATGGGCAATGGGGGATTTACAACTTGCCGAAACTCAAGTGCGAAATTTACTGGGGCAAACCAGCCCCGCGATTCAAGCCAGACTCGAGAATTTACTGGGCTTAATTATGCTCGACCAAAATACGCCAGCCAGTGCCGTCGAAGAGCATTTTCAGGCAGCCCTGCGTTTTGCTTACGAAGCGCGTTGGTGGTGGGGCGTACAAGCTGCTTTATCAAACCTTGGTTTAATGGCATTTTACGAAGCCCTAAAACCACAAGCCCTAACTTTAACTTGGGTCACTCGAAGTGAACATTGGTTTGAAGCTGCTTTGGAATTTGCGGATAAAATCGGTTATGGTCACGCCAACCCGCAATTATTTATTCGCTTAGCCATGATAAAAAATGCCCTTGGTTTCCACCAAAAAGCCAAAGATTTACTCGAACAAGCCATTAAAATTGCCAAACGCCCCTTTGACTTGGCTTGGGTACAAACCGAATTATTGTATTGTTTTGTGCAACTTGGATTAGAACCAGCAGCACCGATTCAAGTACAACTCTCGAGCAGCGAAGAATTGTTTTTACAACGCTTACCACAACAACAAATCCAACTGAAAAACACTGACTCAAGTCAATCATGAAATTATTAAGGTATTTGTTTGTTTTTTGGTGCGTATTTGGGATTGCCAAGGCAGAAGTTTTACTGTTTAGTCAAGAAGCCGAAAATACAATAATTCATCCCTCGAGCAATGTAGATTCTTGCAAGGAATGTTCTGGGCAAGCTCGAGTTAAGGCTATTGGTTGGAATGAACGCTGGGTTAATTTTAGTGTGGTTGTTCAGAAATCAGGTTTTTATACGGCTAGACTGTGGCTATTACAACATAGCTCTGTAAAAGTTATTGCTGCGCTGAAAGTAAATGGTTCACAACAGAGTATGTTTTGGGTACGTCCGAACGCCAAGAACAAACACGTTGATCAAGTAGATGTTCGGGTCTTTCTTAACACTGGTCAAAATACAATTTCTTACGGTAATTACAATGGCTGGGCAGACGACTTAGACCGATTGGATTTATTCGAGTTGATGAACACAACAGCAGAAGTGAAATACATTTTAAGACCTTTAACTCCAATTTTAGGGGTCATCACTTGGCGTGAACGGGATGGTGTACTGGTGATGGGTTTTGGAATTATTTGTGGTCTATTGACCCTTTTTTTG
>JAYWHB010000388.1:0-3468 GCA_043777915.1 Deinococcales bacterium | reverse complement strand
TTTCGCCTTTCGCCTTTTGCCTTTTTACCTTTCGCCTCTTTAAGCGTTCCTCATGAAGTCACAGTTTGTTTCTCACTATAAAGAAGTTAAACTCTTACCTCGAGCCTAGGCTCAACCTTTCAGGGCGAGGTGCAATTCCTCACCGGCGGTGAAGACGCTGTTTATTGGCGTATTAGTCCGCGAGCTTCGAGAAATTTTTAACTCGAAGTTGAGGCAGTAAAAGCTGCCACCGACAGTATTTGCTTTATGGCATCAGTCTGGATGAAAGAAGGGGTAAATATGAAGTATAAATTTGGCTTTTTGGCTGCGGTTTCCTCATGTGCGTTGCTGGTTGGTTTAGCGGGTGTCTCGAGCGCTCAGACAAACCTAACGACTGTGCGCTTGGGTTTGGGTTATATTCCCGATGTGCAATTTGCGCCGTTCTACGCGGCTCAAGAAGCTGGCTATTACAAAGCCAAGGGCTTGAACGTGACTTTTCAACATGGCTTTACTTCCGAACTCTATCCGCTTTTGGCTTCTGGTAAGCTCGATTTTGTGGTTGGTGATGCTGAAGATGTAATTTTACTGCGAACCAAAGACCCCAAAGCCACACCGTTTAAGTACCTGATGGCACTCTACCAAGTCACACCCAATGCACTTTTTAGTAAGCGCGAAAAGAACATCACCAAATTAGCCGACTTAAAAGGCAAATCCATTGGTATTCCCGGTAAATTTGGTAGCTCATGGACAAGCCTCCAAGCCATTTTAGCCGGTGCAAACCTCAAAGAAACTGATGTGAAAATTGTTGAAGTCGGCTTCACCCAACTCGAGGCTTTAACCGCTAACCGCGTAGATGCCGTCATGGGCTTTGTCAATAACGAAGCCGTGATTGCCGAAGCAAGGGGCTTAAAGCTGAACATCTTCTCAGCAGCCGTAGTCAATAAAAGCCCAAGCAACGGTGTAATTGCCGTAGACGACACCCTAAAAAACGAAGCCTTGGTCAAGGGTTTTCTCGAGGCTTCACAACGCGGGGTTAAATTAACCATTGATAACACCAAGCAAGCCTTTGACTACGCCAAGAAATTTGTACCGAACATGAGCGGAGACCGCCTTAAAATTCTCGAGAAAAGCGTCAAACTCTATCAAAGTAATTTTAGCAAAGCCGATTCGCAAGGCATTGGTTTTTCCAACCCCAACAACTGGGAATACGCCTTGGCTCTCTTAAAAAGCCTAGGGCGAATTGACAAAGATGCCAAACTCAAACGCAGTGAGTTCTACACCAATAAGTACCTGACGGTCGGAATCCAAGCAGCGAAATAAGGCGAAGGGCAAAAGGCGAAAGTAAAGGCAGTTCCTTTTGCCCTTCGCCTTTTGCCCTTTGCCTTCTTTTAAGCCCTAATCTCAAGGACTTTGTATTTCAGTTGCCCTTTTGCGCCTTCGACCATAAAGACTTCGTTTTTCTTACGTCCAAAGAGTTTTTGCCCTAATGGACTGTCATCCGAGACTTTGCGGATTGAACCGCCCGGAACACTGGCTTCTGCGCCAGAAACCAATTGAACTTCGAGTTCTTTGCCACTTTTTTCTTCTTTGAGTTTAATGATTGTGCCAAAACCAATCGCTTTTCCACCCTCTGCGCCCTCGAGAACCACGGCTCTGGTGAGGGTATCCTCGAGTTCGTCTATACGGGTTTCGATGTTCATTTTTTCGCGTTTGGCTTCTTCTAAGCCCGAGCCGTCATAATCATCCGAATCTTCCATCTGTTCTTGTAAAATTGCAGTGGCTTCGATGAGGCGTTGACGCTCGAGGTCGAGTTGTTTTTGCAGGCGTTCAAAGCCTTCTTTGGTTAATTTAATTTCGCGTGACATTGGTCTCCTAAATTTAGCTTTTCATCCTCTTGTCAGATGATGTTTATTTGTGTACACTCTTTCGGCTGCCTCGACATTTATTGTCGTAAGGTAAAGCTGTAGTGAACGCGCCGCGATTATAGCACCTCCAAATGGTCAATCGCAGCACGCTCCGCCTACGCATAAGGGGTATTATGAAGATCAACCGTGGAGCAATCCTCAAAAGCGTCGAACAAGCACATTTGCGTTCTGACATTCCCGATTTCCAACCCGGAGATACCATTCGTGTGGATTACAAAGTCACCGAAGGGACTCGGACTCGCGTTCAAGGTTTTGAAGGTGTTTGCATTGCGATTAACGGCAAAAGCACAGGCAAGAGCTTCACTGTCCGTAAAGTTGCTTTTAACGAAGGTGTGGAACGTATTTTTCCGTTTAACACCCCGTTAATTGATAAAATTAGCGTGATTGAACGCGGCAAGGTTCGCCGCGCCAAATTGTACTACTTGCGTAAGTTGCGCGGTAAAGCCAGCAAAATTAAAGCTGACCGTGGTCGGATGCAAAAAGCCAGCGACGCAGCCAAGGCATAATTTTTTTAGGGTGAAGGGACTTGTTTGTAGCAAGTCCCTTCATTTATTCTATGGACATCAAACAGCTTTTAGAACAACAACTCGAACGTGAACATCAACGCCATGCAAACCCAATTCGAGCCAGCGAAGGGTTATACGCGCTTTGCATGGACAATCAATTGCCGCCAAAAATGGTGTTACGTGAACTCGAGACAATCAGTATTTACCCAGAAACCATTGCTGCAACCCGAAGACTTTTTTTGGAAAACGAAAATCTGGAAGTCCTGACCAGAGAGCGCTTACTGGCAAGGCGCACTTTCCCTCGAGCCGACGCGCTCAGCCTAGCTCGAGCTTTGGATGCCGAGGGCTTACGTCGCTTAACAGGCAAGGATTTACAACTTGGACTGCGGGCAGCTTCGGTCTTAGAAGCCAAACCGATGATTGAAGCCTGGAATGCTTTGTCGGTCTATGAGCAGACAAGGGGCTAAGGCTTTACAAAACCAAGAAATTTTATTAGACTAAGTACAAGAATTTTAGTTTTCCCTCGAGTTTCACGGCTTTTGCGTCATGTTGCTCGAATACAGGAGGTACTTATGATTGCTGAACGTCCCGAAGCCATAAAAACAGTCAAACCCGGTGGTACGTTTTTACTTGAAGCCGCCACACCGTCTGATGTTTACACCCCCGAAGATTTCACCCCAGACATGCGCGAGATGTTCCGCGCCGTTGAAGAATTTGTCAAAGCTCGAGTCGTGGCAAACCAAGAGAGTTTGGAGCATCACAACAACGAACTCCTCAAAAAAATCCTTCATGAATGCGGCGAACAAGGGTTTTTCTTAATTGAAGTGCCTGAAGAATATGGTGGGCTTGACCTTTCTAAAACCCTTGCTTGTTATGTCGGCGAAGCGCTCTCAAGGGGTGGTGGCTTTGCGGTTTCGTTTGGCGCTCATGCCAGCATTGGGATGTTGCCTTTGGTTTATTTTGGTAGCCCCGAAACCAAGGAAAAATACTTGCCAGACATGGCAAATGGCAAGTTAATTGGGGCGTATTGCTTGTCTGAACCCGGTAGCGGCTCGGAT
>JAYWHB010000387.1:0-3476 GCA_043777915.1 Deinococcales bacterium | reverse complement strand
ATCTGGAATAGCGGTTGAATCTGGAGAACCCAGATTGACCAACAAAATAGCGCGCTCACTCACACCTCGAGTATGCCCAGATAATTTTTTTTAGTTGTCATCAATCTGTCGGAGTGAATTTATAACCCACGCCCCAAATGGTGTGCAAATAACGTGGTTGGCTCGGCACTGGCTCGAGGATTTTACGAAGGCGCACCACAAAATTATCCACCGTGCGGCTGCTGGGGTAGTTGTCTTGTCCCCAGACCAAATCAAGAATCTGATTGCGGCTAACCACCTGATTGGGGCGCTCGGTAAAGAGTTTTAAGAGCAGCATTTCACGTTCGTTTAAGTTTTCAAAGCCGCGTGGGGTGCTGACCGTAAATGCTAAAAAATTGATACTGATGCCCGAAAACTGGTACTGGCTCGAGTCTTGGCGCAACCAACTGGCACGGCGTAAAATTGCCGCGACCCGCATAAGAAATTCTGGTAGATGAAATGGTTTGGTCAGGTAATCATCTGCCCCTGCTGCAAAGCCTTCGACTCGCTCTTGGGCTTGGTTCTTGGCGGTTAAAAATAGGACTGGGGTTTGCAACTTAGCGGTTCGAGCTTCACGGCAGACCTGAAAACCATCTTTTTCGGGAAGCATCACGTCCAGCACCACCAAATCTGGGCGCAAACCAAGCCATGCCGCTAAGCCAGCTTTGCCATCTCGAGCCAAAGTCACGGTATAGCCCTCGGCGCTTAAATTAAACTCGAGTAAATCGGCTATCGAGGCTTCGTCTTCAACCACCAATATCTGCATCTTAAACCCGTGCCAGTGAAGTGACATTTTCGGGTTGTTTAACCAGTGGTAAGCTGACCACAAAGCGCGTGCCAAGCGGTAATACTTCGCACCTGACCGTGCCGTGAAGCAAAGTCACGATGCCACGCACCAAATACAAGCCCAGACCTAAACCTTTGGCAACGCGGGTGAGTTCATGTCCAACCCGGTAAAATTGGTCGAAAATATGTGGAATCTCGGTTTTTTCAATGCCAATCCCACGGTCTTCGACACTCAGCAGGGCAAATGCACCTTTGGTCTCGAGCCGAACAAAAATTGGTTTTTCTGGGTCTAGGCTGTATTTGACCGCATTGTCAAGCAGATTACTCAGCACAATTTCAAAAGCGGCTGGGTCTAACCGAACAGGGACTTGGCTTTGTGTAAGTTCAAAAAACAGTTTTGCTCCACGTTTTTCTAGTCCACGGCGTTGTTTTTGCACTTGTTGGGCAAGCACTTGGCTGAGGTTTTGAACGCTTAGGTTTTCGATGCTGACTCCCTGCTCGAGTTGGGCTGTCGCCAAGACCCGTTCAGAGACATCTTGGAGGCGTTCAACTTCACGGTTCATTCGCTCCAAAAACTCGAGTTGTTTATCCCTTGTTAATTCACGGTATTGGGCGGTTTGTACCAACAAGCGCAAACTGCTGATTGGGGTGCGGAATTCGTGGGTGGCTGCCATTAAAAAATTTTCTTGACGACGACGCAATTCAAAATTCCCCTTGAATGATCGCCAAATAACAAATAAACCTATCAGCATCACCACCAAGAAAAATGGAACTTCAAAAGCAAACATTCGTAAGTACCGTTCTTGACGCTGACGGTAGGTATCTAGGGCGGCTTGATTCACTTTGACTGGTCGCTGGCTCAGGTCTAAATGTGGACTTTGCTTAAAAATTTCGCTCAGGGCTGTTTTTGATTCTAAACGCACGTTTTGCAAGGCAAGTTCGGCATTTTTGGCTTCTTGTTGCCATTGCTCGTCTGTTTGGGCAATGGTGCGTTCAATATATTGGTGTTGAAAAACCATCCACCAAATCACTTGTGCCAGTAAAAATACCACAACTACACCAAGCGCCAGACTAATCTGCTTTCTAGCCCGATGTAAACTCGAGACCCAAGAATTTAAGGATTGCGGCTTTACCATACTTTCTATTGTGTCAGGAAAAAACAGGTCTTTTGGCTGCTACTTAGTTTGACCCAAGCACTATTTTTTGTGGCACAAGCCCAAACTGCTCGAGTTGGATCGTTTCACCAAGTTCTAGTAAGCTCCAAGCGCCACAAGCCACACCACCAGACCAGTGCGATTCGGTTGGACCTAAAAGTGTGATGTAGGCAATTCCACCCACAATACGCTGGTCAAACCAGTGGGCATGACCAGAAATACAAAGCCTGACTTTGCCGCTTTGTTCAATGATTGCACGGGCAACTTCAGCACCCTTGGCACTGGCGTGTTCACGGTACTCACTTTCAAAGTACGGGTTGCCCTCGAGCCACTGTCCATGTAAGGGTTGATGACTAAAAATTACCACAGGGGTTTTGCAACTCGCCAAGACCTCCTCGAGCCAAGTCAGGGTTTGACCACTTAATAAGCCACCTGTTGTCGCATCATATGAATCAAGAAAAACCAGTGTCCAAGTTTGAAATTCTGCCGTATGATTGCCAAGATTTGCGCCCAATATGGCTTCTTGCTCGGCTTTGGGGAGCATATCGTGGTTGCCCGAAATATGATGCCGAGGGTAAGGCAAGCGCTTAAACTCATGGGCTAACTCGAGTAATCGGCTTCGGTCAGTTGGCGGGTTCTCGTCGGTTAGTCGGTCTCCAAGCTCAATCACTGCATCTGGCTCGAGCAAATGAATTTGCCCCACGATTTTAGAGAGCAATTCCAAGGCTTCGGGTCCGCGTACTTTGCCTGTATCGCGTCCGTGATGCAAGTCGGTAATAATGGCTAAACGAACAGTCATGTAGGAGATAACGATACCAAAAAGCACCTCGGGACAATGGTCAAAACCCTCACTTGGTTTGGTATTCCCCAATACGGTATGATGCTGCATGGAATTAAACATTGGTGAGCGCCGTAAACGGGTGCTTGATGAAAGCGTAGATGTGCATTTTAAGGACATCCGAAAGTCTTTTGGCGATGCCCAAGTCCTGAAAGGCATTAACCTCGAAATTCGCCGAGGAGAATTTTTTAGTTTGCTTGGTCCAAGTGGCTGCGGTAAAACCACACTGCTGCGGATTTTAGCTGGCTTTGAATTTGCCGATTCTGGCGCGGTCTTGTTGCGTGGTCAAGATGTTGCACCGCTTGCGCCAAACCAGCGCAGTGTCAACACAGTCTTTCAAAATTATGCGCTTTTTCCACACATGACGGTATCAGAAAACGTGGCGTTTGGCTTAAAAATGCGAAAAGTTCCAGCCGCACAAATTAAGGATAAAGTCATGTCTGCCCTCGAGATGGTCGAAATTTCTGCCTTTGCCGACCGTCGTCCAGCCCAATTATCGGGTGGTCAACGTCAGCGTGTGGCGCTGGCTCGAGCCATTGTCAACGAACCGCAAGTGCTATTGCTTGACGAACCCCTTTCGGCACTTGACCGTAAACTGAGGGTCAATCTGCAAGTCGAACTGATGCGGCTTCAAGCCCGTCTTGGTTTAACCTTTATTTTTGTGACCCACGATCAAGAAG
>JAYWHB010000386.1:0-3476 GCA_043777915.1 Deinococcales bacterium | reverse complement strand
CTTTTGGTGGTTCGGCACGGCTCGAGTGGGTCTCGGGTGTACCGCCAGTAGTCAATAATGCTGCCCTGACCGAACGATTCAAAAAACTTGCGCTCGAGATTGTTGAGGGTGTTGAAACGCCAAATCCAACAATGGGCGGCGATGATGTGGCAGAATTTCTGGCTCGAGTCCCCGGTGTTTACTTCTTGGTCGGCAGTGGGGCTGGCTATCCGCACCATCATCCAAAATTTGACATTGACGACACGGGTTGCTTACCGCTTGCGACCGAATTACTAGCCAGTGCTGCCCTCGAGTTTGCTAGGGCTTTTAGCCCGTGACTTACGTTGAAATCCTACGATACAACGTCCCAAGTAATTTCGGGGACACCAGACTTCCCAAGCTAATTTTAGCGTTAGGCGGCTGTTCGTAGTAGGCAACGAAAATCATTAACATTTGTTCCTGTTGGACCAACCACCACCAAATCCCCTAACGCCGAAAAAAACGAATAAGCATCATTATTTTTGAGCATCGCCTCTGGGTTTAAGCCAAGTTGTGATGCTCGCTCGAGTGAATCTGGTGTAAGAATTGCTCCGGCGGCTTTTGTCACACCATCAATACCATCGGTATCACAGGCAATCGCATAGAGGTTTGGTAATCCGTTTAATTCCAAGGCAAGAGCCAGCAGGAATTCGCAATTTCGTCCACCTCGTCCAGTACCACGCACCGTAACCGTTGTTTCTCCGCCAGACAAAAAAGCTGTGCCGGACTCGAGAGTACGGGCTTTTTGGGCATGTAATTGGGCAGCAATTCTGGCTTCGCCAGTGATAGCATCAGACCAGATTTGGGTTTGGATATTGTGTTCTTGCAACACATTTTTTGCGGCTTGTAGGGCAGTTAAATTGGTGACAATCAAATGATTTTGGACTCGAGATGGATGATTAGATTTTGGCGTTTCGTTAGCAGTATGTTCTAAATACTCGAGGGCGGCTGGAGAACTAATTTTGAAACGTTTCAGGACGTTGATGGCATCTTGGATGGTACTGGGGTCTGGTACAGTTGGACCACTGGCAATGGTTGAGAGGTCATCACCAACCACATCGGAGACAATCAGCGAAACCACTCTTGCCGGAGCAGCCGCCAGCGCTAAGCGTCCACCTTTAAGTTGCGAAAGGTGTTTACGGACAATGTTCATCTCACCAATCTCTGCACCTGAATCGAGGAGTTGTTGGTTAATCTGTCGTTTTTCTTCTAAGGTCACACCATTTGGGGCAACCATCAAAGCCGAACCACCACCAGACAGCAGTACAATCACCAAATCATCGCTCGAGAGGTGGCTGACTGTTTTAAGGATGCGCTCTCCAGCTTGTTGGCTAGCACTGTCTGGTACAGGATGGCTTGCCTCGAGCAACACAATTTGTCTGGGTTGGACAATCGCGTGACCATAACGGGTCACGACCACACCACTTAAATCGGTTTCCCAACAGTCCTCGAGTGCCTTTGCCATACTTGCGGCAGCTTTACCGCCACCAACCACGATGGTTCGACCTTTAGGGACAAGAATGGTTTTAGCTGCGTCACGCACGGCTTGGTCTGGCAAAGCCGCCTTGACCGCCGCCGCAAAGGAACTGAGTAATTGGTCTCGAGGGGTCATGTGCTTTCCTTGAGGGCGAGGTCTGCCAGTGTTTGCCCTAAGTATTCTACCAGTACCCGAACCACAAGTTCGTGGTCTTGGCGTTGGGGTAGACCAGAAACGGTCATTGCGCCAATGCAACCCAAACCCTCAAGGGTGATGGGGAAACTGCCGCCGTGGGTGGCATAATCTTGTGGATTCGCCCCAGTTTTTTCAAAGAAGCTGCTGCCTTCGAGGGCAAACTTTAGCCCCACCCCATATGAGCTTTTGTGGCAACGCAGCACCGTGTTGCGTTTACGGCGCACCCAGTCGGCATTGTCTGGGGTTGTGTTTGGCATGGCGCAGTAAAAAAGTTGGCGGTCATGCAAAGAAATATCAATCACCAGCCCAATAGTCAGGGCTTGGGCTATGGTTCTCAGGGCGCAACCAAGTGTCCAAGCGGTGTTGGCATCAAAACCCGCAAACACCAAGCGGCGCTCTTGTAGGGCGATTTGTTCAAGGTCTTGTTCTAGGGCAGTCATAAAGCACCTATTGGCTCGAGTACATGGTCAAGGTAACTTTGCTTGATGCGTTTTAAGACTTGTTCGCTGGGTTCATCCCAAAGCGCTTGATTAAAAATTTCGACCTCGATAGCTCCAGTGTATCCCGCATGGTCAACGGCTCGACGCAAATGGCGCAGGTCAATTACGCCATCACCCATCATGCCGCGCCCTAGGTACTGGTCTGGCATTGGCTCGAGCCAATCGTCGATATGAAAACCGATAATTCGTGAGCCGGCTCGAGCAATTTCTCGTTCGATATTGGGGTCCCACCAGACATGGTAGGCATCTATGACTACGCCAACGCTTTGCGGTGGGTGCTGCATGGCAAGGTCGTTGGCTTGCTCTAAGGTGACAATCGCACTGCGGTCTGCCGCGAAAACCGGATGCAGTGGTTCAATACCAAGTCTGACATGGTGTTGTGCCGCAAATGGTTCAAGTTCAGCGATGGCTTGGGCAATGACCGCTCGGGCTTGTGGCAAGTTTTTGTCTGGGGCTGCCCCACAAACCAAAACCAGTACATTTGTGCCAAGCTCAGCCGCCATTTCGATGGCTCGTCGGTTATCGTCCAGATTTGTGCTGTAGGCTGTTTGGGTGCTGGTTGGGAAAAAACCGCCTCGGCATAAACTCGAGACTTGTAAGTTGAGTTCACGCACCAAACGCAGTGTTTGGCTTAAACCAAATTGGTCTATTTTTTGTCGCCAAAGACCAACAAATGGAATTTCGGCACGGGCGCACCCCTCAAGGGCTTGGCGCATACTCCAACCTTGGGTGGTAATCTGGTTCAGACTGAGGCGAGCAAACTGGTTCATGGCATTCCTTGCAGGGTTTGCTGCATTCGTTGCTTGGCGAGGTCAGGGTCGCAGAGCAGTCCAGCCAGGTCTGCCAGTCTAAAAAGTTCGGCAAAGTGCAATTTGGATCGCATTGTTTCCATGCCCGCCACCATCCGAAAATGCGATTGAAACCCGTTTAGGTATGCCAAAAAAACCACGCCAGTCTTGTAGTTGTAGGTTGGGGTTTCAAAGATATGTCTCGAGAGGGCTACGGTGGGTTCAAGTAACGCCTTGTAGCTTGGCAGGTCGTCACGTTCGAGGGCTTGGAAGGCGGCACTGGCAGCTGGGGCAATCGCATCAAAAATACCGAGCAGCCCGTCGCTGTAGCCAAATTGGTCACCTTGGATCAGTTCGGCATAGTTAAAATCGTCGCCTGTGTACATTCGCACCCCAGTTGCTAAGGTTCGGCGAAAATCAATTTCGCGTTGTGCATCGAGTAAAGAAATTTTAATACCATCCACATGACTTATATGGGCAGCAATCAAACCCTGAACC
>JAYWHB010000385.1:0-9726 GCA_043777915.1 Deinococcales bacterium | reverse complement strand
TGCCGCCTGCGGCAATTGCCACAATGTTGCTTGCACCTTGGACGGCTACGGGTGTGAATGAACTCGAGTTTGTGGCATTATCGCCAAGTTGCCCAAATTCATCATCGCCCCAAGCCAGCACTGTACCGTCGGCTTTGAGTGCCAATGAGTGGGCTACACCAGCCGCGATTGCCACAATGTTGCTTGTGCCTGTTACGGCATTCAGTACGGTACTCGATACCTGATTGCTTCCAAGTTGTTTTTTTCTACCATCGCCCCAACTGACCACCACGCCATCTGTTCTTAATGCCAACGAATGCGTTGTTCCTGTGGCAATGGCACTGAATCTTTCAGTTGAAGTTAAGGGAATAACATCCACAGCAACGAATTTGGAGTTGGCTGCGCCTGATAACCCAGTGCCAAGTTGTCCGTGAAAATTATCGCCCCAACTGATCAGTGTGCCATCGTTTCTGAGTGCCAATGAATGAAAACCACCAGCAGCAACCGCCACAATCGGTTTGACAGCGCTGCTCGAGTCCTGAACGGCTATGGGTGTGGGACTGCTTTGGTTGCTGTTGTTGCCTAGCTGCCCATTTGTGGCTTCTCCCCAACTGAGTACCGTGCCATCTGTTTTTAAGGCTAAAGAATAATTTTGACCACCACTGATACTGGCTTTGTTTGGATTGACACCAACGAAAATGGTTTGGGTTTTGGTTGGGTCTTGGACACTCGAGACGGTAATTCGTACCACCCGTCCAAAACTGCTGGCTGGGGCTGTATAGGTGTTTGAAACGGTAGCCCTGTCTGAGTTAAATAAAAGTGAACCATTCCCGCCGCTCGAGAGTGTTCCAACGCCATCATTTTCAATTTTCCAATTCACAAAATTACTAAACTGAAATTCATTGCCACTCGAGGTGATGGTTGCAGTTAGTGTGCTTGTACCACCAGTATTTAAGGCTGTTTTCTGAGCGGATATGGTCAGTCCTGTGATGCTGGCTGGTTGGACTGTCATTGTAATCGTGCCGAACTTGGTGGGGTCTGCATTGCTGGTGGCTTTAATTTCGACTGCACCTTGGGGGATACTCGAAGAACCTGTCACCATAAAGTCAACTTCTGAACCTGTAGTGGCAGAAAGTCCTCCAGCATTCCCACTGACAATGCTCCACGTTACGGCATTGCTAAACGGGGCTATCCCAGTCACATTGGCAGTCAGTTTGGTATTCGTGGCAGGTAAGACAGTTGTGACAGCAGCACTGATGGTCACGGCAGTCACACCCGGGGCGGCGGCTGTGATGGTCAGGCTTACTTCGCCAAATTTGCTGGAATCCTGATTGCTGGTGGCACGAACCACAGTTGTGCCATTTGGGGCAGTGCTGGGAACTGAAAAAATAACTGGTGAACCCGTCGTGGCAGACAATGAACCTACTCCATTGCTAATGCTCCAAGTGACCGCATTGCTAAACGTACCTGTTCCTACAACCACAGCACTTAAACTGGCTTGCGTTCCTCCACTCAAAACAGGCATATCTGAACTTGCAGTCACCGAGGTAATGCTCGAGTTTGTGCCTTGAAATGAAGTCTGGGTAGTATTTTGTAGTGCCAGATTATAGGCATTACCCGCCAAATCGGTTAGGCTCGAGCTAACCAGCAGGGCATAAGAAATTGCGGATTGTGCCGAGGTGGTCAGGGTCACAGTTTTGTTATCTGCCGCAAGACTGGCAGCCGATACGTTTAATCCCTGTGATGGAAAACTAAAATTCGTGGCTAGACTACCCCCTGCAATGGCTTCGCTAAAGACCACAGTCACACTGGTGTTGCTCGAGGCGGTGGTGCTGACCACGGTGGGTGGGGTGGTATCCCCCGTAACTGGCGCGGCGGTCACGGTTAATTTGAAGGTCGCGGTTTTGGTCAGTGTGCCTGAAATGCCTTTGACCGTCAGGGTTGTTTCCCCAACAGCAGCATTGGCGGCAACGTTCAAAGTCAAAGCGCTGGCGCTGCTGGTTGAAGCTGGATTAAAGCTGCTGGTCACCCCAGTCGGCGTTCCCTCGAGACTGAGCGCCACTGAATCCGTAAAACCCCCAGTTTTATTTAAACTAACCGCCATTGTTCCAGACTCGGTTTTTTTAACCGTGACACTTGCGCCACCCAAAGTTAAACTAAAATCTGGTGTGACCACAGGGGCTGGGGGACAAGCCACCAGACCGAGCATGAGAAAACCCGCGAAAAGTGTTTTGCCGATGGTACTCGAGTTGAACTGCATACAAACCTCCATAAAGAACTGCCAAGGATTCGGGGCGAATGGCTTTTCAAACCTAAGCCAGTTGCACAGACCTTACAAAGTGGGGCGTAAATTGGGCGTAAACTCGAGTTTTGCAAAGAATAATTTTTGCTAGACAAACTTGGTACTCGAGCATTACACGAAGGTAAAAAAGTAGAATTTGCATCTCGAGAAGTTTAATTTCCAAGCGTCTAAACAGCGTCTCAAGTCACAAAACCCAAACTCAAACCTAAGCGTATTACACTTGAATTACTGGGAAGCAAAGCAAAAAAACGTGTTTCCAAGAAACAAAGTTCTTAAAATAAACGAATCTCGAGCAAACTCGTTTATAATTGCTTCTATGCACCTTAGAACGTTGGGCAAACTGGCTTTGGAATCCGTGGATTTTCCACGCCCCAAGCTGTTGTTGCTGCTGGCGTACTTAGCAATCGAAGGCAGTAAGGAAAAACGCCATTTGTACGAATTGTTCTGGTCTGGCGCGTCTGACCCAGCCACCAGTTTGCGAATGGCTTTAGGGCAGTTTCGTAAAGTTGCCCCCGATTTGGTGCTGGTGGACGAACGTACAGTCTCCACCACAGTCGCGTATGACCTGACTGAGTTGCAGAGTATCATTGCCCAGCGCGACCCTAATAAGCTCGAGCAGTTTTACACAGGCGAGTTCTTGCAGGGTTTTGGGTTGCCCGATTGGAGTGCCGAACTCGAGGAATGGGTCTACAGTACCCGCGAATTTGTGACTCGAGCGGTGCGTGGTGCGTACCTAAAAGCTGCCGAACGAGAAGCCAAGCAAGGCACGTTTTTTATGTCGGTGCAGTGGGCAGAAAAAGCCTTTTTGTTGAGTAAACAAGACTTACCGCCTGAAGACCTCGAGCGCCTGTATCCGTTGTTGCTGGCGGGTGATAGTTCGTTTTCTGGCGAAGCCAAAGAACTGACCAAAACTTATGGTCTCGAGATTAGCCAGACCCAAGAAGAAGCCCGAGCGCGTTTTGGTCTAACTGTCGCACCAGATGCCAAATCCACACCACATAACTTGCCTCGAGCCAAGACTTCGTTTGTTGGGCGTGACCCCGAATTACTCGAGTTGGGGCAGTTACTTTCCGAACCCGAAGTGCTATTGATAACGCTCTTGGGCATGGGTGGCATTGGCAAGACGCGCCTTGCCTTGCAGTTGGCACGCGAACAGTTACAAGAACAGAATTTTCCTGATGGTGTGTACTTCGTGCCGCTCGAGTCTTTAGCTGAACCCAACCAGATTTTGCTCACCCTTGCTCAAATACTCCAAATAACCGTTAAGGAAAACCCGTTTGCTTCGGTGATGGCGGGAATAGGCAAGCAACAATTGCTGTTGGTCTTGGATAACTTTGAGCATTTGATGGACGCGGCGTTGCTGGTTTCCCAAATTTTAGCCGAATGCCCCAACCTTAAAATCGTGGTCACATCGCGGGAACGCCTCAACCTCGAGGAAGAACACGTTATGCCCCTTCAAGGTTTGCCTTTTAATAACGTCAGTTTTGCCGAAAGCGAGTATGTGGATGCGATTCGGCTTTTTGTGCAACGCGCCAAACGAGCGCGGCTAGACTTTGAACTGACCCCCCAAAACCTGCCGCAAGTCCTCGAGATTTGCCGCCTTGTCGAAGGCTCACCTTTGGGCATCGAATTGGCAGCCGTCTGGTTGGGTTCGCTGTCCTTAGCAGACATTGCCTCAGAAATCGGTCAGAACATCGGCTTGCTCGAGACCAAGAGCCTTAACATCGCTGGTCGGCATCAGAGTATCGAAGCAGTTTTTGAACATTCTTGGAAGCTCTTAAAACCCAAAGAGCAACGCATTCTTGCCCAACTTTCAGTTTTTCGCGGTGGGTTTACCCGTCTGGCTGCCTCGAGTGTGGCGGATACCAATCTGGCACTGCTGTCTGGACTGGTTGGTAAATCGGTATTGCGCTTTGAAGAACCCGAAGGACGGTACGATTTTCACCCTTTATTGCTCGAGTACACCAGCCAAAAATTGGTCGGGTTAGGCGAACTTCCCATAACCCGCAACCAGCACGCGCAGTATTTTCTGGGGCTGATTCAAATAAGCAGTTTGGATGGTTTGCAAACCCAAATTAAATGTTGCCAAGACGAGTACGAAAACCTACTGGCTGCCTTGGCTTGGTCGCAAGAAACCAACCAAGCGATGCTCGGATTAAAGCTGAGTTTGCTACTTGGTGCTTTGTGGCAATCTCAGGGGTATAGCTCTGAGGGCATCCACTGGCTTAGAACCGTACTGTCTCACCCAGAGGCAAGCGCCAGCCCAGAACGGGTAGAAGCCTTACTTTTGCTTTCACGCATCGCCTCGCTTCACAGTGAATACGTCGCGCTTGCGCTCGAGTCTGGACAAGAAGGTCTGGCGCTTGCCCAGAGCTTAGATAACACCGAGCAGATTGTCCAAGCCTATTTGCGCCTAAGTTTAGTGGCTCAAAAGCAATACAACTGGACAGCAATGCAAGAGTACGGTGAGGCTGGTCTGTCCTTGGCACGAAAACTCGAGAATCCAAAACTGATTGCCAATGCACTTTGGATTGTTGGTGGTAACTTGGCGATTATCACCGGGGATTATGTCAACGGACGCAAGTATCTCGAGGAAAGCCTGAGCCTCAATCGTCATTTAGGTTCGCGTTTTGACATTGGGCAGTCGCTGAACAATTTGGGCTTTCTGGTGTTTTTGCTTGGCGACTTGCAGGCTGCCAAAATCTATCTCGAGGAATCACTGCAAATAGCCCACGACTTACCCGACCTCTACATGGTGAGCGTTGCCCAAGACAGCCTCAGTGCAGTGATGCAGGACCTAGGCGAACTGGAAATGGCACACTGGCTGGCAGAACAATCGCTTAAGTACAGTTGGCAAATCAAAAACACCATAAACATTCGCAATGCACTCGAGAACTTTGCCAGCCTTGCGGTACTGCAAGGACAGCCAAAACGTGCCGCGCAGTTGTGGGGCGCAGCCGAACGCTTCCAACCCGAAGACAACTCGCGCATCACCATGCTTTGGTATGAACGCAACCAACGCTTCATGTCCATGACCAAAAACCGACTGAACAACACCGGTTTTCAAGCCCACTGGAAGACCGGCAAAGTCATGAATCTCGAGGATGCGGTGCGTTTTGCACTTGAAGTAACAGTCTTGGTTGCAGACTAAATAGCAACAACCCAACCCGCCAGAACCTGAACCTCGGCAACAACCAGAACCCGCTAAACCTCGAGTCAAACGCTAAACAGACAAGGCAGCTTGAATCCCAAGCGCCCGTAAAGCCCGTGCCGATTTACTTAAAGCACTTGGCTCAAGCCGACCCATCGCCGTTAAAGTCAGTGCCACTTGTTGCAGCTTGGTTTCATCGGCGGTTTCAAGGGCTTCTAACTCAAGTTCCTCGAAGGTTTCAATCATTTCCTCACCCCGTTTAATTTGCACACTATCCAAACAAAGTTCGCCAATGCCCTCGAGTTGATAAATCGCTCGAGCCGTATCAAACCGACAAATTGGCACAAGCTGCTCGAGTTTTACATCACCTAATTTCTCGAGAATGCTGGGTTCGGTCAAGTCTTGAATGGTGTTTGCTTCGCCTGCTGGAACTTCGATTTCTTGTTTGGAATGCCATCCACCGAGAATCTGGCTTGCTCCTTTCCATGTAAAAACATGCTCACCGTTTTCTACACGCCGCAAACGCAAACTCGAGCCGCCATGTCGCAGGGTCAGTTGTGGGGTATCAAAGTAGACATTGATTTGATGCTCCAAACGCAAAAAGCGCAAAGGAACACCCGCGATGCTGGTAACACCCTCGAGTTTCGGTAAAATTCCAGTCAGTTTTAATTCGCGTTCGGTCGCCATGGGCTATTCTAAGCTGATTGACCGACGCATTGCCTGACAGACAGATGTTAGCCTAGAAAAATGGTTGTGCCAAAAAAAATCCTCAATGCCGAAATGATCAAACTGGCTTTGCCGTTGTTATTTTCTAACCTTGCTATAGTTCTGATTGGTGTGACCGACACCTTTTTTGCAGGAAAACTCGGTACGGTAGCGCTTGGTGCGGCTGGCATTGGGGTGATGTGGTATTTTACGCTTTACTTGCTGCCCAAAGGAATTGTCGGTAGCATCATTGCCTTTGTGTCACAGGCTTATGGCGCAAATGATACGGCTCGAGTTGGGCGTTGGCTGGGGAATTTCTTGGCACTGGGTTTGGCTTTGCTGCCACTTGGGTTTTTATTTGTTCCCGCCCTGACCATTTTAATTGGCGCAAGTGGGGCAGAACAAGCGGTGCAAACACTCGCCCTCGAGTACGTCAAAGTACGGGTTTTTGAAGTCCCGTTTGCGCTCTTAAGTGTGATTCTGACCGGTTTTTTGGTCGGTATTAACGATTCAAAAACGCCAATGCTGATTAACTGGGGGGTGGTTTTAGGCAACATTTTTCTCAACTGGGTTTTTGTTTTTGGCAACCTTGGCGCACCTCAGCTTGGTATTGTTGGCTCAGCCCTTGGCAGTGTGATTAGCGTTGCGATTGGCGCAGTTATTTTTAGCTTCGTAGTTTGGAGACACCATGCCAAAAAATACCAACTGCGAATCGTCAAACCCAGCAAAAGCGAATGGCTCGAGATGCTGCGGGTTGGCGCTCCGATGGGCGCACTGGAAATGCTCGAGGTCAGCGCCTTTACTGTATTCATGGCACTGACCGCCCGTATCAGCACCGAAGCACTGGCTGCCAGTCAGGTCGGAAATCAAATCTCGAGCCTTGCCTTTATGCCCGGATTTGCCTTAGGGAGTGCCACCGCCAGTTTAGTCGGACGCTACATTGGGGCAAGAAACTTAGAAACCGCCAACCAAGCCACTTTTGCTGGGGTGCGCCTCGGGATGATTTGGATGGGTGTGATTGGCATTTTCTTCTGGGTTTTAGCTGAACCACTCGCCCGCCTATTCTCGAGTGACGAAAAAGTGATTTTGCTGACCGCCTCGCTGCTGCGCTTCATGGCATTTTACCAATTGTTTGATGCTGCTAACATTGTCTTTCGCAGTGCCTTACTCGGCACTGGCGACACCCAATTTGCTGCCCTCGTGACACTTTTGTGTGCTTGGACAATCATGGTCGGTGGTGGTTATTTAATTGTCACCAACGGCGGTGGGTTAATCGAAATTTGGTTCGCCCCTTTTGTTTACTTGGCGTTGTTGTCGGTTGTGTACTGGCTGCGTTGGCAAGCTGGACACTGGCGAACCTCGAGTATTGGCGCAGTCGCTCAACATTAAAAATAGGGACTTATTTTGTAAGTCCCTGCCTAAAACGAAATAGACCAAAAAACATGGGTCTCAAGATTAGGCGAGGCATGCCTCGCCCCTACGGTTGGGCTATAAAAACTCTTTACTGCAATACTATTTCGCACTTCGGGATTGACGCGGGTTATGCGGCAGTGTGCGACAAAAACGAAACTATTTATCTCGAGGCAACAATGCCAATGTTCGCCACTAAATTTGTCACCAAACTTGGCAGTACACCCAGCAGCACCACACCAAGCGCACAGACAATCATCACGGCTCGAGACATACCGCTTGAAAGGTCGGGCAGGGCAAAACCTTTGGGTTCGACAAACCACATCAGGGCAACCGGACGCAGGTAATAATATAAACTGACCGCACTGGTTAAGGCAGCCAGAATCACCAAGCCATAAAAACCAGCTTGGGCAGCCCCAACAAAAATCAGGTATTTGCCCATAAAACCAGCCAAGGGTGGAATACCAGCCAAGGCAATTAAAAAGAGTGCCAGCATCCCCGCCAAGAACGGATTTCTCGAGCCAAGCCCAGCCAGACTGTCTACTTTGACCCCATCATCGGACGGTGAAATGCTGTTTAAGACCGCAAAAGCCCCAGCGTTCATCAGGGCGTAGGCTGCCATATAAAAAAGTGCGGCTGGAAAAGCCTGTGCAGGGGCAGACAGCACCGCCAAACCGATGTACCCCGCATGGGCAATACTCGAGTACGCCAACATTCGCTTAAAATTTGTTTGTTTAAGGGCGGCTAAATTACCAATCATTAGGGTTAAAGCAATTAAAAACTGGGCTGGAGTTTGCCAACCCGCCACGCTTGGCAGTGCCTCACCAAAGATTTTTAGCATCCCCGCAAATGCCGCCGCTTTGACACCGACACTCATGTACTGGGTAACGGCAATTGGCGCACCAGAATACACATCTGGAGTCCACTGATGAAACGGTGCAAAGGCAACCTTAAACCCAAACCCAATCAGAATAAAAAGCGCCCCAACCGCCACAATGGGTGTATTGGTTGGATTACCAGCGAGGGTTGTTCTGATTGTCTCGAGGGCAAATGAACCCGTCCCACCAAAAACCAAAGCAATTCCAAAAATCAGAATCGCACTAGCAAAAGAACCCAAGAGAAAATACTTCAAACCAGCTTCTTCGGACTGCTCACGGTCTTGGAAACTGGACAAAATATACACACCAAGGCTCATTACTTCAAAACCAATCAGCATGACAATTAAATCTCTGGCATGAACCAGCAACATCGTGCCGCAAATGGCGTAGAGCATAATCGCGTAGAATTCGGCGGGCATAGAACCACCACGCACGATTCCGTCGGCACTCGAGGCAATCGCTGCAATCCCCGCCAGAATCAGAATCACGCTAAAAGCCAGCGCAAAGTTATCCGCCAAATACGAGCCGCTAAAACTCGAGAGGTTTTGATTCCACAAGGCAACCGTCCAACCAAGCGCCACCACAAGCCCCATTGCAGAAAGCCCAGCAATCCCACGACGGGTGGTATAAAAAGGCAGAACTGTAGCAAAAACAGCCGTAAACAAGACCATTAACACAGGCATTAACGACAAGACATTGACATCTGGCGGGGTCATGCACACACCTCCGTCACAACCAACACCAACGTAGGGGCGAACCCCCGTGTTCGCCCTGCACAGGCAAATGGCATTGGCAATTCTGCACCAGGCAAGTCAGGACAGACACAGGGGTCTGTCCCTACAAAAATCAATGTAAAAACAGGGGTCATTTATTTGCCTCCAATGCAATTCCATACAATTGCGCCACCACAGGTTTGACCAACTCGAGGGCTGGAGCGCTGTAGACACCAAACAAGACCACGAGGGCAACTATTGGGATAAGCACCGTCCATTCACGTCTCGAGAGGTCTGGAACAGCGTGTGTGGCTTCTTCGTACCACGTTTTTTGGTAGGCAGTTAATGCAAAGGCAGCGCTGGCAATCACGGTTGTGACCGCAATTGCCGCCATCCACGGATTGGCTTGGTACGCACCAAGTAAAATACTGTATTCGCCGATAAAACCAGCCAAGCCCGGAACGCCAATACTGGCAAACCAGAGCAGCAGCGCCACACCTGCAAAGGCTGGAGCGCTCGCGGCTAAACCCCGTACCCGCCCAATCTCGAGGGCGCGGTCTAGGGCTTTTTCTTTGCTTTCGTCGCCGC
>JAYWHB010000384.1:0-3482 GCA_043777915.1 Deinococcales bacterium | reverse complement strand
GAGCCATTTGGTGGTGATACCCATAATCCAAGTGCAGCCGTGGCTAAAGCATTAGAATCAGCAGATGTGGCAGTGCGAATTCTGCCCGTGGATGGCGCACAAATTCAGTCGGCACTCGAAATGGCAATAGAGGAGACCAAACCCGATGTTTTGTTAATGCTTGGCTTAGCCCGAGGCAAAACCCGTTTGGCACTCGAGAAAGTGGCGATAAACTGGCTCGAGTACCGAATTCCAGATAATTCTGGGATGGTGCAGCAGGGTAAACCAATTTTTGAGAACGCCCCAGATGCCCTGTTCTCGAGTTTGCCACTGACAAACATTCAAGCAGCCCTAAAATTAAATCGTGTACCCGTAGAATTATCCTTTTCGGCAGGGGCTTTTTTGTGCAATCAGGTATTTTTCTTGGCTCGGGTGTTATATCCAGATTTACCCAGTGGTTTTTTACATTTACCCAGCGATGAAACCTTGGCACTTTCAAAGTCTGAGCCTTTTTTGCCCTTAAAGTACCAAATTAAAGCGGTTAAGTTGATTCTCGAGACCTTGCAGCCTTTAGTTTCTTGAACGTTATCTCATCGGCATCATCAGAGTCTTTATCGTGTGCTTAGTTTCTCATGTCAAACGCGAAAATCGTGCTAAGGTCATGGTTGGAGCATCCCTACATCGCCAAGCGTGGATTCCGCAAGCGAAAACGGGTATCACCATGAAAAAATTATTGGCTGTTATCACCGTATTTTTAATCACTTTTGCTTTGGCTGCCCCGCTTGGGGTGAGCGGCTCAGTTAAAACCTCGGCTGCCATTCAGAATTTGCGAATCGCGGCGTTTTTGGTGGATAGAAACGGCAATCCAAGCAAAGAATTGATTTCGGTTAATCCAAACAGCACCAGTTTTGCACTTTCCATTCCTGATGCTGCACCAATTGCCAGTAGCCTAGGCGCACTCTCGAGTGATGCGCTGGACTGGCCCGGTTTACTGGGCGATGTCAAAATCACTGGGCAAGCACGGGCGGTTAGGGCAATGCTGCGTGGCTATAACGATGCCGACAAAAATGGTTCATTTGGGGCTGGCGATAAACTGCTCGAGACGACCCTAACCCGTGGGCGCGGTAACTTAATCATCATTTATGCCGAGTCTCGTTTTCGGGTACAAGGGGATCGTGGCTTTGATTTAACCTTAGAAGCTGGTTGGAACTTGGTGGCTATCGAACTGGGTAAGGTTATCGAAACCAAACGGGTCGAGCGAATTGAGGGTGTGCAACTCGAGGTTTTTGCCTCACAAGGCTATTAAATTTTAGCCAAGGTGTCACAGATTTGTGACACCTTGGCTTTTCTATCTCATACGAAATCTGCCAATAATCAAGTGATGAATCGTTTTATTCCAGTCGTTGTGATTGTTTTAGCCCTTGTTGCGGCTTTTTTGTTTAGTCGTCCCAAACCTGTCGGCAACCCAGTCGCTTCGGGGTTTTCGGTACAGGCTCGGGTTCTCGAGGGCAAGGCAATTGCGCCGCAAGCCGTGGATAATCTTCGGGTGGCTTTAATTGTGGCTGGTACAAGTGTGGCAGAAAGTGCTGTCACCAATGGTCAATACCGTCTCGAGTTACCGAGTAAAATTGTTGTACCACCAGTTTCATTAAAAGACGTGCAGTTGGTGCATGGGGATGCTCGTTTGCCTGAAAGCATTTTAGGGGCAGATACCAAATTTTTGATGTACGACGATCAAAATAAAAATGCGCTGCTTGATGGTGGCGAACCACAACTCGAGGCGACCTTATTTACCCCAAATACAGACCAAAACTTAAGGGCGTTTTTTCGTTATAAAGTGTTGCTGGTTAGTTCCGAAGCCCGTTTGGTGGAAACCCAAGACAGTGCCACAGGTGCAAAAGGTTATTACCGTTATAATTTGCCGATGCAAACAGGTTGGAATTTGCTCGAGGGTGAACTTGCCAGCAATGGCTATGACGTGCGGCTGCGTTCGGACAACAAATGGGATATTCTGGCGGCATTACCGCCGGGTGGTAAAGCCACCCCACCAGTCTTTACCCCTCAGTAAATCCCAAGGAGTACCATGTCTAAAATTATTATTCTGGCGGCAATGGGTTCAGAAACGGCTGCCCTAACGCGAGTTCTCCCAGATACACCAATTATTGGTACAGGGGTTGGTAAAGTGGCGGCAGCCAGTGCCACCACCAAAGCGATTCTCGAGTATCGCCCGTCTGGAATTGTTTTCGTCGGTGTGGCTGGCGGATTATCACCAGACCTTGCCCAACTCAGTGTTTTGGTGGCGAAAGATGCGCTGCAATGGGATGTGGATTTAACCCCGATTAACGGCGGTCAGCTTGGCACACTCAACGATGGACGCGGCGCAATTGCCACGCATACCCAAGGGACTGCCCTAGCACTCGAGGCGGCTCGAGAACTTGGGTATCACTCGAGGCTGGGGCGGGTTGTAACGGGCGATGCTTTTCTTGCCGATAGCCAAAAAAGCCTGTGGCTACAACAAACCTTTATGGCAGATGCAGTCGAAATGGAAGGCGCGGCGGCATTGCAAGTGGCGGATGATTTTAATGTCCCGATGGTGCTAATTCGGGTGATTTCGGACAGTGCCAACGACGAAGCTGCACTGACCTACGGCGACTTTCTACCCAAAGCCGCCGAACGTGCTGCACTGGTGACAGAGCATTTTTTACCGCGTTGGCTCGAGACTTTATGAATCCTTATGCCCGAAATTGACACCCTTGCCGAACTTGAACACGCCTTAGCCCAATTGCCCGAAGTGATCGAAGAAGTCTTTGAACGCCGTTTACTCGAGCAGATTTTAGGTGAAAGCGATGAAGTCAGCACCGCCCAATTGCGTACCCTGCGTTTTTTGGCGGGATTAAACAAAGACGATGCTGGGTTTCCAGTTGGACAAATTGCCACTGGCTTACATATTTCTTATCCAGCTGCTACCAAAGCCGTGGATAGATTGACCGAGCGTTTACTGGCAGAACGTCACCGAGACAACGGAGATGCCCGTACCATTCGGGTGCGATTAACCAACAAAGGCAGAGAACTGGTCGAGCGCCTGGTTTTGAACCGCCGACTTGCCTTGGCTCGAGTGCTAGAAAAACTAGGCGGTGAACAACCCGCCCGTGTCATGCTGACTTTGCTCGAGGCGTTTATGGCTGAGTGCTTAACTGAATCGGTGTTTAATCCCGATACTGAAGTTCGTAGCAGTTCCGATACTGAGGTTCGTTCTAATCCCGATACTGGAGTTCGTACTGATTCCGATACTGTATGAGGGACAACAGCTTAGTCTAACAATCTGGAACTTTTCTAGGCTTTATGGCGTACAATAACCTGTTGCCTTTTGGCGACGGGAGCAAAATGAGCGAACAAAAAATTGATTCTACGGCGGCACACAGCGAACATCCACACGGCTTAAAAGAGTGGTTGCTCGAGGGTGCAAAAGAACCCGAAGGGGCATTTGAATCCGAGTCCGAGGT
>JAYWHB010000383.1:0-3483 GCA_043777915.1 Deinococcales bacterium | reverse complement strand
GCTGATTTTTATTCGTATCCGAGTTCGCGTAAGGCTTCGGTGTCGGAGCGCCAACCGCTCATAACAATGACCTCGAGTTGAAGATAGACTTTTTTGTTCAAAAAGACCTCGAGTTGTTTACGGGCGCGGAGTCCGATTTGTTTGAGCATCTTACCACCCGCCCCAACCGCAATTTTTCGGTGTGAGGATTGTTCAACGATTAACTCGGCATCAAGAAACTGCATTCCGTTGTCGCGTTCTATCCAAGAGTTGACCCGAGTGGCAATGCTGTACGGGATTTCTTCGTACAAGGCTTGCATTGCTTCTTCGCGGATGATTTCGGCTGCCCATTGTTCTCGAGACTGGTCGCTTCTGCCGTAGTTTGGAAAGAAATGCGGGTTTTCGGGCAGGGTTTTGAGGACTTCTGCCAAGAGTTTTTGCACCGCTTCAGGGTCGTTCTGAGCGCTGAGTTTGACTTGCATAATGTCTGAGCGCTCGAGCAGTTTGGCATAAGCATTCATGGCTTCATCGGGGTACTTAGCAACATCGAGCTTATTGCCAACCAACCATAAAGGCTTATCAAATGGCGAAATCGCCCTTGCCACCAGCTTATCTTCCTCACTGGGTGGACGACGCAAATCCACTACCCAGACGACCGCATCCACATCCGACAAGGCATTGTGAACTTCGTTGTTCATGTATTTGCCTAGCGCATCAGCAGGACGGTGCAAACCGGGGGTATCCACAAAGACCGCTTGGTATGGGGCAGTTTCGGCAAATCCAGTGTAAATGCCACGCATCCCCCGCCGCGTGGTCTGGGGTTTGGGTGTCACCGCCGAGACTTTAGCACCCAATAAGGTGTTAAGAAGAGTGCTTTTACCAACGTTGGGTTTACCAACAATTGCCACAAAGCCAGCGTAAGTTTTATTCAAGAGGTCATCACTCGGTATAGAGTCCATAAGCGCTCGAGTGTGCCAGTAATAGTTGGGTTTGTCAAGGGCAGATTTGGAATACTCGAGTTTTTAGTTCCAAGGCTCGAGTTTTAATTTGGTGCTACGATACGGTCAAGGAGAATTTTATGTCTGAGCCTAGTGGTGTACCCATTCCAGAGATGTTCCAACAAAGTGTTCAAGTTTTTACCAAGCCCAGTGTGGCAACTTTTGAGCAATTCGAGAACAAAGGCACAATGCGTGATGCCCTGATTTATGTGGCGATAGGCGCAGCAATTATTGGTTTGTTTGGCTTATCTGATGGTTTACTCTCTGCCATTGGTGGTGTGATTGCTACCGTGCTTGGTTTTTTTGTGTTTGTTTACATGGTGCATTTTTTAGGTTCTAAACAAGATGGCAACGGCACAATTGACCAAGTGGCGTACACCTTTGCCTTATTTTATATTCCGTTACAAATTTTAACTTCAATTATTGCTTTTGTTTTGGTCATCAGTGTGATTGGTTTGTTGTTCGTGCCGCTTTTGCCACTGGCTGCTTTGGCTGCCAGTATTTACTTTGGCTATTTAGCCGTCCAGAGCAGCATGAACATGACGGACAGTACCAAAATCGTGATTACACTGGTCTTATCGGCGATTGTTTCTGGTTTTGCTGGATTTATCATCCGCAGTATTCTTTAAGGCTCAAACGCACTGGCAAACGCGCCGCCATTGCCACGCACCCAGTACCTCGAGAATCCAAGAATCCCTGTTGGCGTATAACTGCGTCGGGTCATTAGAAATGAAGCTGTGCCATTTGGAACTTCCAGCAGTTTAGCTCGAGTCAAGTCTAGGATCACCGCTTCCAGCGTTTGTTCGACTTTGGCTACGGTAATGCCAATACTGACCAGCAGCGCATGAATGCTTTCTTGGTGCAAAGGCAAACGAAGTAATTTTTCGGTGTTGTCTATTCTAAAATGGCGTTCCTCGAGTAATAATGGTGTTTCTTCGATTCCCCGTAAGCGCTGAATCTCGAGGACTGCCGTACCAATTGGCAACTCGAGGGCGGTAGCCACTTCACTGCTTGCCACACCAATTTGGGCTTTAAGAACTCTGGTAAACGGCGCACCATGCACCGCCATTGCCATTTCCTCTAAACTTTTGACCCGAAAAACACCTTGCCGAAAGCGTTTGCCAGTTGGGAAACTGCCCGCCCCTTGAACCCTAAAAATATACCCTTCGCGCTCAAGTTCATCCACGGCACGGCGGGCGGTCATTCTCGAGACTCCGTAATGTTTGGCTAAGGTGACTTCGCTTGGCAATGCCTCGCCTTCGCGGTAGCCACCAGCCAAGAGTTTTTGTTTCAGTTCGGATTTAATCAAAGGGAATTTGGACACAAGTGCTTGTTAGTTTACGCGCTTTTTAGGGTAAAAGAAAATCGAGTAACAATGCAGTACAATGCGAAGCATGAACGAGTACAAAAACCTAGCTGACCCAGATTTTGAACCAAGCGACGCGCAGTTACTCGAGCTAAGCCGAAATGCCTTTGCCCACATCCGTGAGGAAAACGAATTGCGCTTACAAAAAATGCGTCAGCGAATCGCCCAAGGACAGCTCGAGTTATTAAAACAGTTTCAAGGTGTTCGGTGAATTCAAAACCTGTTTTACTGCTGATTGCAGGTCCAAACGGCTCAGGTAAAACCACTGTGACCGTTACACTACGCCGTGATAAATGGAGTGAAGGTGTTGAGTACATCAACCCTGACGACATTGCTAAAGAAAAATTTGGTGATTGGAACTCTCCAACAGCCATACTCGAGGCTGCAAATTGGGCAGAAGCCCAGCGTGAAGAATTACTGAAACAAAAACAAGGTATTGCATTTGAAAGTGTGTTCTCTGCACCAGACAAAGTAAAATTTCTCGAGAAAGCCAAAGCCAGTGGCTATTTTATTCGAGTCTTTTTTGTAAGTACAACCGACCCTAGAATCAATGCTTCTCGAATCATGAAACGGGTCATGGATGGCGGTCACACTGTGCCAATCGAAAAAATTCTGAGTCGGTACGAAAAATCCATGATTAACCTCAGTGCGGCAATTCAATTGGCAAACCGCGTTTACATTTACGATAATTCGGTAGACGGACAAGACGCTGTGTTATGCGTCCGAATCGAGAATAGAACGATTAGAAAAATCTATGCTGACTTGCCCGAATGGGTCTCGAGTAGTCTCGAGCCATTGGAATACCACCCAGAATTCGAGGGCTTACGACCTTAAAACTTAGCCATTGTGCTTATCCATTCTCGAGGAATGTATTTTTGATGCTTCCCTCAAGATTCGCACTTGGGCAGAAGAAATACTCAAAACTCGAGCTTTGGCATAAGCAAGAAACCTGCCCGTTAAATTCTGGGCAGGTTTCTCGAGGGTCAGCAACTAAAATACTGTTGGTATTTATTCATCCGATTGCCCAATCTGAAATTTGTTTCTGCTCAAGGCTAAAAAGTACACCAACTTTGATAACGGGTTTCTTAAGGCTATCGGCGTAACGACTCGAGCCTATTTGATTTAGGGCTTCGGCAGCCG
>JAYWHB010000382.1:0-9746 GCA_043777915.1 Deinococcales bacterium | reverse complement strand
GGAGTTAAGCCTGTAAATGACTTGAAATGCTTGGGTTTTCGCCTCAGACGTTGAACGGTGAACATTTCCTTATTATGCCTCTAAAACGCCGAAGGTCTCTTTGCTGTGCGCGAATCCATGTAATCACTCCTAGGAACATAACTCGAGAATATGTTCCGAGATTCGTTTTGCTCCGCCCGAACCTCCCATGCGCTCTAAGCCAGCTACTCGAGCCGAGGCTGGGTCAGCTTGGCGAATGGCTTGGGCTAGGGCTTGGGTACTTGGATGCTCGAGCAGATGCAGACCCGCACCCAATAACCGAGCTTGGGCTTGGGCAAAATTCTTGGTGTACTGTGGTCCTTTGGTGGCAAAAGCAATCACGGGTTTACCCAGTCCTACAGCCTGTTCATTGCCAGTTCCACTTGTGCCTAGAATAACTTTGGCTTGGTGCAGCAACGCCGCAAATGCTTGCTCGAGAATAAGAACTCGTGTCCCATTGGTGTGAACTGCCACTCGAGACACAGAAATAGACTTATCCACAGCTTCAGGGCTTATCCACACCCAACCTGTGGATAACTCGAGACGCGGGTGCAGCACAGGTAAAGCCGCAAAAGTCTGAAAATCTGGTAGGGTAGCCGCAACATCAAGCATTCTTGGTAGGCTCTCCAAGTGGTCATCCCTTGTTCCGGGCAGCAAAGCCAAGACTGGCTTACCGTTCAAGACCGGACTTAAATCCAGTTCTGGCTCGAGACAATCCATCATCAGATTGCCCAAAAAACTCGAGTGTCCGACACCCAGTTCTTGTAACCATGCGGCGGTTCTGGCATCTCTGGCATAGACATGCCGCACCATCTTTTTCATTAGCCAAAGTTCAGGCGCAGTAAAACTATCCACCGTCACTCGGTTTAAGCGCTCTAATCGCGTTTGGGCATTCATGCCATCTTGGTAATACCGACTGACCAAGGGCTGCACCTGAAAAACTTTTGGTTTGGCTTCCTTAAAAGCAAATAATTTTGTCACCCCGAGTGCGTAGACATCCCCGACCACAATCACCACATCAGCTTTGGCTCGTCGCACTGCCCAGTGTTGTTCGTGGGTTTTTTGGCGCATTCCATCACGCCAGTCCTCGATAAATCGTGCTGTGCTAGTAAAAGTAAATCCACCCGAAGGCGGCGACCAACGCGGACCCGAAACCCGAATTCCTAGCCGTTCATAGGGATTGCCAGCCCCAACAACCGGCACTGCCTCGAGTTCTAAATCTGGACGTAAAACTTGGAATTCCCTTGCCAACCTAGCCCCAAGCGTGTCCTCACCATGACCATTGGAAATAAATAGAATTTTAGTCATGACTGTTTCACCTTTTAACCTTGCCCTTTTCCTGTAGACTGCACTTATGGAAAATGATTTTAACAACTTAAGCCTCGAGTTTACCGAGGACGGCGTAATTGCGATTATCACCATGAATCGCCCCAAGGCTCTGAACGCCCTCAATTCCGAAACGCTGCAAGAACTCGGAGCAGCCCTTGAAGCCAGTCTCGAGCCACCAGAAACAATGGCACTGATTATCACTGGGGCTGGTGAGAAAGCCTTTATCGCTGGGGCAGACATCAGCGAATTTCAGGGTTTAGAAACAGCTTTTGAAGGACGCGAAGCTGCTTTGGCTGGTCAAGATGTGATGTCGAGTATTGCTGCCATGCCGATTCCGACAATAGCCGCGATTAACGGCTTTGCGCTTGGTGGAGGTTTAGAGCTTGCACTGGCTTGTGATTTACGGGTTGCCAGTTCAAATGCCAAAATGGGACTGCCCGAAGTCGGGCTGGGTTTAATCCCCGGTTACGGTGGTACACAGCGTTTACCGCGTTTAATCGGCGAGGCTCGAGCCTTGGATTTAATTCTGACGGCGCGGCATGTAGACGCACAAGAAGCCCTGAGTCTTGGCTTGGTCAACCGAGTTGCCGATAATGCCCTTTTAGAAGCCGAGAAACTAGCCCGTAGTATTATCAAGAACGCACCCGTGGCAATTGGACTGGCTAAAGAAGCAGTGCGCCGTGGTTTAACGGGTACGCTAAACGATGGCTTAGAACTCGAGGCAGATTTATTTGGTTTGGTCAGCAGCAGCAAAGACATGAAAGAAGGTGTGGCAGCGTTTTTAGAAAAGCGCAAACCCGAATTTCAAGGCGAGTAAACCCAATCCCTGAATCCCAAAATGTTAGACTTAATTTTATTTGGAGGTCATATGAAACAGTTTCTAATTATTCTTGTCGTTATTCTATTTAGCACCGCTTTTGCATCACCAATTCAAGTCTCGGTTGCCATGCCGGGCGGCTTAAAAGTTGGTAAGAACCAAATCACCGCCCAAGTCCAAGCCGACTCGAGTTACAACGGCACGCCCGTGATGTTGGTCGTAGACCCGGGAAACAGTCAAGCTGTCCAAGAAGTGATGCTCGGCAAAGTTGGCGACTCGAGTTTCAAAGGCGAAGTTGAATTAAAAAGCCTGAACGCCACCCCAAGCCTAACTGTGAAAGTCAGTAAGCCAGATGCGCGGTATGCCGCAACTCAGGTGCTACCAGCTTCCTCGAGCGGTACAGTTTTTACACTAGAAGCCCCACGCAGCCAGAACCGCACCCCATTTGTATTTGTCATTGGTTTATTCATTGCCTTCGCTGGACTTGGCGCAATGGCACTCCGAGGCGAAAAAACCGCATTTTAATTGTTCTACACAGGGCAGCAAACTAACTGCCCTGTGTGTTTTGTTGATTTACTTTTAATCGTTTTACCCAAAAACAAAGGAGTTACAATGTCTCACTCAATGAAAATTCGTCCTCAGGTTGGTATTTTTATAGACACCCAAAACTTGTACCACTCGGCTCGAGACTACTACCAACGCACCGTTAATTTTGAGAGTTTACTCAAGTATGGTACTGCCGAAAATCGTGAATTATTCCGAGCCATTTCTTATGTGGTCGAACGCGAATCAGACACCAGTGCCTGGCCCTTTATCTATAAATTATCTACCCTTGGATACAAGGTGCGGCGCATGACCCTGCAAGTGCATCACACCACCGATGCTGGCAAAATTATTTGGGAAGGCAACTGGGATATGGGCATTTGTGCCGATATGGTGCGTCTTGCTGAGCATCTCGATGTGATTGTCTTGGGTAGTGGCGACGGAGACTTTACCGATATTGTCGAAGTGCTGATGGAGCGCGGTAAACGGGTCGAAGTGATTGCCTTTAAGGAAACCACCGCCCAAAAACTAATAGACATGGTGGATAAATTCACCCATTTGCCCGATATTACTGATGGTTTTATGCCTTTGCGTGAACGCAACGCCACCACACCCGCCGAAGCTGACGCTGCCAACAGCGAAACCTCGGGTGAAATTCCAGTTTTTGGATGAGAATTAACAATAGCCAAAGGTGTGCTTCTCGCGTTACACTACTTGCCCATGACGACACTCGAGACTCCAGAACCAGCATGGCTGCACTTTGGTGGTGAGGCACTGCTGGATTTGCATGGTTTTCCGGCACTCAAGGAACGCCTCGGGTACTTGACGGCAGGCTCGAGAGAGCGCATCGAAAAAGCCTTTCGCTTTGCGGCGGCGGCGCACGACGGGCAACTGCGTAAAAGCGGTGAGCCGTACATCACCCATCCTGTAGCCGTGGCAGTTATTCTGGCGGATTTGCGAATGGATGCCAGTGCGATTCAAGCGGGTTTGCTGCATGATACAGTCGAGGATACACCCGTGTCGCTTGCAGATGTCGAACACGAATTTGGGGTTACGGTTCGGCGAATTGTCGAAGGCGAAACCAAGGTTTCTAAACTCAGTAAACAAGCCAAGGACGGCATCGAGGACGAACAAGCCGAGAATCTGCGGCAGTTATTGGTGCAGATGACCAAGGACATTCGGATTATCATTGTCAAACTGGCAGACCGCTTGCACAATATGCGAACCCTTTCGAGCATGAAGCCCGAAAAACAAGTGCGAATTGCCACCGAAACCCTCGAGATTTACGCCCCGTTAGCCCATCGTTTGGGGATTGGCAGCTTAAAATGGGAACTCGAGGATTTAAGTTTTTTGTATTTGCATCCCCAAGCCTACGCCGAATTATCAATAGAAATTCGCCAAGCCCAAGCCGAACGTGATTCGGTGGTACAGCACGCCATCACTGATTTACGCGAAGTCCTCGAGACTGATAGGGAGTTAAATCGTTGGTTGGTGCGTTTTGAAATTACGGGGCGAAGTAAGCACCTTTATAGTATTTGGGGCAAAATGCAGCGCGACACCAAGCATTTAGAACAAATTTTTGATTTGCTGGCAATCCGTGTGATTCTCGAGCCTCGACCTGTATCTGACGCGGAGTTTAGCAATGGCGAAGGGGCAACTCGAGAAACTTTAGAATTACAACGCGAAAAACGAGTTTGCTATCACACCCTAGGCGTGGTGCATAGCTTGTACACCCCAATTCCGGGGCGCTTCAAGGATTATATTGCTGTCCCAAAACCCAACGGCTACCAGAGCCTGCACAGCACCGTGATTTCTTTAGAAGGACAACCCATCGAAGTACAAATTCGCACCACCCGAATGCACAGTATTGCTGAGTACGGCGTAGCTGCTCACTGGTTGTATAAATCGGGTGTAGACGATGGCACAGGCTTTGAAAGCCGCAGTGCTGGCTTAGATGAACTGCGCCAAGGAATGAATTGGCTCGAGAATCTAGAAAAATTGTCCAGCGAAATTTCTGACGCGGGAGACTTTGTAGATGCAGTGCAACAAGATTTATTATCCACCCGAATTTTTGTCTTTACCCCCAAAGGAAAAAGTATTTCCTTGCCACTTGGTGCAACCCCAATAGACATGGCGTACCACATTCATACCAACATCGGGCATCATGCGGTTGGTGCTAAAGTCAACGGAAGTATTGTGCCATTGTCGTATAAACTCGATAACGGCGAACGGGTCGAAATTATTGTTAATCGTGGTTCGCCGGGTCCTAGCCGCGATTGGATGGATTTTGCGGCAACGCGCAGTGCCAAAAGTAAAATTCGTGCTTTTTTTAGAGTCCAAGAACGCGGGGAAGCCCTGACTCACGGCTACGAAACCTTAGACCGTTACCTCAAAAAACGTGGTTTACCTGCCCGTAAGTTAATGCGAATCAAAAATCTCGAGGATATATCTGAAAAACTGATGGGTTCACGCAACCCTGACGACCTCTACATGGCACTGCATTCTGGGCGCTACACGGCTCAGCAAGTTGCAAGGGCGCTTGTGCCAGACCTCGAACCAGCCCAAGCCTTGCCACAACCACACGAAAAACCACCACCCAGCACCAGTGGAATTTATCTCGAGGGTGGACTGCAAGCCCCCGTCAAATTTGCCCAGTGCTGCAAACCGGCTCAAGGCGACACGATTTTGGGGTACATCACCCGTGGGCGCGGTGTAACGATTCACAAAATCAATTGCAGTAACTCCAAACGTCTGCGGCTCGAGGAGAACAACCGCGTAATTAGTGCAGGTTGGGATGTAGCCAGTGTTTCGAGTCAGTATATAGACTTTGACGTGCTGGCTAAAGACCGTGTAGGACTGCTAAAGGATGTTCTCGATGTCCTCGAGCAGTTGCAAAAAAGTGCGCTCAAAGTCGAAGCCAATGTGTCAAATGGCGAAGCGCGAATTGGCTTACGGATAGAACTGCGTCACGCTGGAGAATTTGAAACTGCCAAAGCCGCTTTTCTCGAGATTCGCGGGGTGAATGACGTACATCCTGTGACCAAATAAACCGATTAAATTCATCGCAAAGACTTTAATTTGCTGATACAGCAAACAATATTTATCCACTTTGCGTTTGGAAGAACCGTTAAAAACTATTTCAGCCTACCAAAGCGCAGAATTCGTCTACTCGAGAACGAATCTGGTCTAAACTCGAGCGCCAGAAATCTGGGGTGCGGAGGTCAATCCCAAAACCACTGGCAAGGGTGGCAGCATCGGCTAGTCCGGTAGAGGAGAGAAGCGTATCGTATTTGGTTTTGAAATCTTCGGGGTTTTGTTGGTATTGGGCGTACAATCCAAGCCCAAAAAGCAGCCCAAAGGTGTAGGGATAATTATAAAAACTAAGTCCAGCACTGTAATAATGCCCTTTGACCGCCCACATGTAGGGGTGATAGGTGCTTGGGTCTAAGCCGTCACCGTAAGTCTCGGCTTGTGCCTCGAGCATCAGGTTCTTAAGTTCAGCAACCGATAATTCACGCGCTTCACGCGCCTTAAAGACCCGAGTCTCGAATAAGAAACGGCTGTGGATGTCTACCACAACTTGGGTTTGTCCTTGAAGTTCGGTGTCTAAAATGTAGAGCTTCTCGAGATTTGTGGCTTCTTTTAAGGCTGCATTAGAAACAATCGTCTCACAAAAAATACTGGCAGTCTCGGCTAAGGTCATTGGAGTTTGGCGTTGCAAAGGCGTGCGGTCTTTAAGGCAGAGGTTGTGGTAGCCATGTCCGAGTTCATGGGCTAGGGTGGATAGACTGTCTAAGCTCGGTTCAAAATTCATTAAGATACGGCTTTCGTCGCCTCGTACTCCCATGCAGAATGCACCATCGCGTTTACCGGGGCGGGGAGCAGCATCTATCCAGTTCTCGCTTAGGCTGCGCCGTGCAAACGCCTCGAGTTTTGGGCTGTACGAACCAAATTGCGTCGCAATAAACTCTGAGCCAGCCGCCCATTCCCATGATTTACCGGGTTCACCGACAGGAGCAAGCATGTCGTACCAACTTAAGGCGCTCGAGCCAAGCAATTTGGCTTTGGCTTTTAAGTAGCGTCTAAAGTCTGGAAAAGATTCGGTACAGGCTTGGTGCATGGCATCTAAAGTCTGGCGGTCTATGTTTGCGCCGTGCAGACTCGGTGTGATGGCATCAGTAAAGCCTCGTCTGGCATTGACCACACCGACTTCGCCTTTGATGCTGTTGAGCGCGGCGGCTAGTGGTACTTCTACGGTTTGCCACGCCTCGAGTTCTGCGGTGTATGCAGCTTTGCGGCGCTGGGCATCAGCGCTACGGGCGGCGGCTCGAGTGGCACTCATCGGAATAGATTCACCTTGCACCATCACTTCTAAACGACTGACAATGTTGCCATGTAATTTAGCCCAGGCACTCGAGGCACTGGGGCTTAAACTGCTGCGTAGGTCTTCTTCATTTGGACTCATTTGGTGTTTGGCGGCGAACTGCATTTTCTCTAAGGCAAAGGTGTACTCCCGAGCATTTGCAGAAAATTGCAAGGTACTATCCAAATCTATACTGCCAATCCAAGCTGCCAAGCGCGTATACAACTTACTTTGGCGCACATAAAAAAGCTGTAACTCAGAAGCCTTGGCTTGGGCAAAGTCGTTTCTTGAATTGGTGCTGGTAAAACAATGAATATAAGCCGATACCAAACGCACTTTTTCGGCTAAAGAATTGAGGCTCTGCAACACCATCTCGAGTGACTGAGCAGCCTCGGCTGGTTTTGGGCTGGTCTCGAGTTTTTTAATCTTCTGCTCTTCAAATAACGCTTCGAGTGCCGTTAAATCGCTAAACAACCCTACAAAATCAGTCGTAAATTCGGCAGAATCAAGGGCTGGATAAAAGGTAGTCGTGTTCCATTCGGGCAGGGATTTAATTTGGCTCATGGGGGAGAAGTATAAAACATCTCAACTTTAAGGAGCAGGGGCTTGTGATGATTCTAAGTGGGTTTTGTAATCTCCAAAATCACATCATCAGAAATATCAAGAACAGTATTGGGATTGACATAAACCACCAAACCAGATTGTGCCGCGATAACCCGATCAAGTACCACGCTGCAACCTCTGACAAGAGCAACTTTAGTCACAGCAAGGTCAACAGCTTTGGTGATTGGCTCGAGTAACTTATCAATTTGGGTTTTTAAGGCAGTTTGCCGAGCTTGGGCTGTTTTGACCAGTACCTCATATTGTTGGCGTTCAAGGATACTAGCTGAGCTATCAGCAATTTTAGGTTGTAATTCTTGCACTTTATCAGCTAAGGCTTTCAGTTCGGCTTGGGCTTTTTGTTGCGCCTCGAGTACCTTTGCGCCTTGAGGATGAGCCGCTAGTATTTTCTTGGCACTGATAAAACAAATTGTTGCGGGAACTGGAGGTGTGGTTTGTGCTTGGGCAACACCAGCAAAGAAAGCCAAACCAAGCAGCACTTGCCAAAAAAGTTTTTTCATGACCTTTAGAGTTTCATAACCGCATGAGGTGGCACTAACAATACAATGAGTTTGTGCTGCATGAGAAACACAGTCCTAGACTAGATGAGAAGTACCTCACCTAAAGCAATTAAGCTAAGCTATGAACCGCCGAATTTTTATTCGCAACTTTATTCTTGGGGGCTTAGCATTGCCACCTTTAACATTGGGCGCAGCCTATGCCCAAGCCATGAGCTTTGAAATAAGTAAACATCAACTCAAACTCAAGCACCTCGAGCAACCCTTACGGATTGCCCATTTAACCGATTTACATTTTGGTGGCGGTCATGGTCTCGAGCAGGTACAGGCTTGGGTTGCTGCCACGCTCAAAGAACAACCCGATTTGGTGCTTCTAACAGGCGATTTGGTTCATGGGGATGCTTTTGACACGCATGGCAAAAAAGGCTATGCGATGCTCGAAGCCTTGGCTGCTGCCCTCGAGCCGCTCAGCAACGTTCCATTAGGTGCTTATGCGGTGCTGGGCAATCACGATTATGCACTGCGTTGGAGTGGTGCGGCTCAGATTTCAGATTTAATTCGCAATTTAGAAGCAAACGGCATTCCGATGCTGATAAACACAGGTCAAAGTTTGCGAAAAGACCTCTACCTTGGTGGCGTGGACGATTTCTGGTACGGCACGGTCAACAGCCGCGCTGCCATTGCTCAAGCCAAAGAAAATCAAGCTGTGCTATTGATGTCACATAACCCCGATATTCTGCCCAAACTCAGTTCTCGAGTCTCTTTGATGCTGTCTGGGCACACCCATGGCGGACAAGTTCGGATTCCGGGTATCGGAGCGCTTGCCAGTGTCACGAGGTACGGTGAGCGCTACCAACAGGGGTTTATTCAAGAAACTGCCCTTGGTTTTGTCTCGAGGGGTTTAGGCACTGGCACAATCATCCCAATTAGGCTTTTTTGCCCTGCTGAAATGGTGATTCTCGAGTGTAGCCCAATTCTTTAGGCTCAGCTATTTTGAAGAATGTTTTTCCTCATAGCTCATAGCCTAAAGCCTAAACTCTTAAAACCTAATGCTAAAACCAAGTTTAATACCAAAAGTAAATTGTGGCTGATTCGGCAAGAAAAACCCAGTCAAGCTCACACCCGCACTCGGCAAGAAATTCCAAGTCAGTTGCACTTCTGGTTTGGTGGTATTAAAGAAATTATTGCCTACAAAGTTAAATGGGGTGCTAAAACGAATTCCAAACTGACCATCTTCAGATTGGATATTTAAGCCAACTTCTCCGCCAAGGGTGCGATTGATATTGTTGTTCAGTTGGACATTCAAACGCACGGCTCGAGATAAATCCACGCCAAAATTCAGCGTAAAGTTAATCGCCGCTTGGGTGGCTGGGTCAGAGATGTTCTGGGCAACCACTTCAATCAGGTTGCTGCGAAAGTCTATGTCTATGCCCGTGGCGGCTTTAATTTGTCTGGTCAGTTCCCCCAAAATAAAGACCGATAACACCGTATCCAGCGATTGTTGTGCCAATCCACCAAGGTTAGCGTTGCTGCTACCGAGTGTAACAAGCGAGTACAA
>JAYWHB010000381.1:0-9755 GCA_043777915.1 Deinococcales bacterium | reverse complement strand
GTATCGCGTTCAGAGTTAATTAAATGCGCTACGATTTCGGCAGCACTCCATGTGTCTGGGCGGAACTTAAAATGGGCTTCGGGTTCTAAAACTGTTTTGGCAAAGGCTTCTAAGTCGGCTTGGGCTTGCTGCTGGACTTGTTGGCGGTAGGTGGCTAAATCCTCGAGTGAGACTGGGTAGGTTGGTAAGTGGCGTTTGTACATCGTTAGCAATTGCTTTTTTTGTTCTGCCTCACGCCAGAATTCAAACTCGAGAACATCGTTTATTTGTAAAGGGTTTAGAACTGTAATTAGGTCTCCGATGGTTTTTAAGGGTTGTTGACCAACTTGAGTCAGAACATCCCCGTGCTTGATACCAGCTTTATCAAGTGAAGAATTTTTAAGAATCCCTTGGATAAATAAGCCCGCTTGACAATGCGGCGTGTACAAATTGGCATTGTCCAAGGTTAAGGTCGTTACGCCAAGCAAACCCAGAAACGCATCTTCAAAAACTTCAAAACGGTATCCCTGCTCGAGCGTGGATTTTAGAGCTTCTAAACCTTTTGTCCAAATGGCTGTGGCTTTTTCGCTTAGGGCTTGTTCTGAGTGTGCAGTCACAAGCGTTTTATTATCTCGAGCAGTAAAGGTCATCTCGAGGGCTGTGTTTGTGCCTTCAAGGTCATTCCATTGTAATTTTAGCCGATTAGGGCGTTCAAACTCGAGAATTTCACCCATGACATAGAACTTTGGGTTGCTCCAGTAAGCATAAAAACGTCCTTCAGGACGCGCTTCAATTTGGGCATCTTGGCAGAACCATTCGGATAGACGGGTATCGGTGATAAAACTATCAAAGACAATCGCGGATGAAGTGTCTACTAGAATTTCAAATTGACTCATTGGCGCACCTTATTGGCAAAGCAAGCCAAAAGCAAGAACAGCTTTATGGCAAGTCCTTGGCAAAACGGCTTCAGGTATTATTCTCGAGTTTAGCATTACCGATTACAGTTACCGTGTAACTTGAGTTGGTTTTAAGAAGAATTCGTGTGGCACGATAAAATTTTAATGTCTGATGGACTTCTTATCAAAACCCAAAAGCGCGTTAAAGTTTATTTCGGAGGTAAGACATGAAAAAAATTCTCGCATTTGGTTTAGCCGCAGTTATCGCATCCTCGGTGGTGGCACAAACATCGCCCGGTACAATTGTAGATGTTGCAGCAGGAAATAGCACCTTCTCGACTTTGGTGGCAGCCGTCACCGCCGCAGATTTAGTCGGAACACTTTCTAGCGCAGGTCCATTTACAGTTTTTGCACCAACCAACGCCGCTTTTGACAAACTACCAGCCGGCACGGTGGCAAGTTTACTGAAACCAGAAAATAAAGGTCAATTGGTCAACATCCTGACCTACCATGTGGTTTCAGGCAAAGTCCTAAGCGGCACAGTCGTGACCCTGAACGGTAAAAATGTTAAAACCGTCAATGGAGCAACCGTTCGTGTGACCGTCAAAAACGGCAAAGTGATGGTCAATAATGCCAATGTCACGGCTGTCGATGTTGCCGCCAGCAACGGTGTGATTCATGTGATTGACTCGGTACTTTTGCCACCAGCCAAATAAAACTTTTGGTCTCGAGGAAGCAGCCTAGCAGGGCTGCTTTTATCTTTTAATGCGCTTATCTTTAGGGTGAACCGCGTAAATGGCTGCCCACGGCACATAACGACTTTCGGTGCTGTCACGAACAATCCGCCCAGAGTTGTACTGCACAGTACGGTCAATACGGGTTTGCATTCCAGATTCTGCCCCACTGACAATCTGCACATCGCCTAATTTGACCCCTATATCTGGAACAAAACGGTCTCGAGGGGCGGGTTTTTCATTGCTAATACGCGGCTGGGAAATCTGGACTTGACGCTCTGGGCGAACCCCAAAGAAATACAGTCCCAACTCGCCAGTATTTGTATCCCACTCGAGTTGCATCCAAAGGGCTGATACGGTGTCATTCCGAAAACGCAGGTTCTTAGATGGCGCAAAGACTGTGGCTTCAAAACCCGACGGGTCATAATACGCCACGCGGTAACTGTGTTGATGACGCTCGAGAATTGGCAAACCCGAATTATAAGCCGCCCGCCAGACGGTGGTGCTGACTTGGCAAATCCCACCGCCGAGTTCTTTGGATAGATTGTTACCGCGAATAATGTTGCCAAGCACAAAACCTTGTTTAGCACTTAAAGTAATGCTTTGGTTAAAGGCAAATACGGCTCGAGACTCAAGGTATCGCCCGTCTATTTGCTTGGCAGCCGCAATAATATTCTGGACACGATAACTTGGGCTACCCGCAAAATTTGATGTGCCACCACCAAAAAAATGCCGAATGCCCTGCTTATAAAAATCTTCAACCGTGCGCTTTGGCGGCTGGCTACTCAGTACGCCTCGAGCCGTTAGCCCTTGGGTTTTCAGGGCTGATAACACTCCCGCTCGAGTGGCGGCTAAATCCAAACGCCAAGCACTGCGTTGCTTTGCTACCCACTGATTCTGAACTTGGTAAAACCGTGCATCTAAACTGGGCAACTGCACTTTTTTGGCTATCTCGAGCAAGACAGCTTCTAAACCACTGGATAATTTTTGTTCGGCTCGAGAACGGATTACACTGGCTATTGGCAATAAAAAACGCTGCTCAGTTTGGATTTTCTCCAAACGACCAGCCCGAATTTCAGGCTCGGTTGTCACCATCAATAACTCGAGTGCCAAATCGGTTTTTTGGTCAACTGGCATAATCGGCGCAACTGGTACTGGAATTGGTACTGGCAGAATTTGCCCACTGGCAGCCCCAAAAAAAAGCAGTAGCAACAACAGCCCTCGAGTTAAAAATTGCACTCTTTACTTTAAGCCCAGAAGCAATTTAAGAAGAGTCCTTAAAGCTCAATTCAAATTCGAGTTTTTGTACTGGTCATGTTAGACTCCCCTCATGGCGCATGGAAACGATTTTGACATTTATGAACGTTGGCTCGAAATGCTCAGTCACCTCGAGGCGTATGCCAAACAACACGGCTTGCGTTTTGATAAAGAATCCGATTTTACCCAGTATATCTACCGTATGGAACGCGAGTACACCTTGCCAACCACGGTACAAAGCGTTAGCTTGGGATTAGAGAGCGGTAAGGCAATTATTGTTGCCAGTGTTTCACCATTACAAGAACCCTTAAAGTACATTTCGATTAACTTACAGGGCGGCGCTCGGCATTGGCATTTACACGCCCACGACGGACATTTACTCGAGGGTAAACGCATTTTTGACCGTGCTAAACTCGAGGGGCTACTAAATAAAGTCTTTTCAGTACAAATCGCGGCTTAAAGTTCTTTACAAACGCTGATTCTCTTTTGATTTAATCCACCAGCGAATCCCACGCCCAGCAAAAGGTTCATCGGCAAAACGAGGAATAACATGCAAATGAGCGATTGGTACGTGCTGCCCACCAACAGGGGAGACGTTCCAACCCACGTTCCAACCATCAGGGTTTAATTCTTCCTCAAGTAGTGTCTTGGTTTGAAGCAATAGTTCGTAACTGGCATTCCATTCGTCTTGGGTCAAATCAAACACGGTTTCGCGCAAGGCTTTGGGAATAATCATGCCGCCAATTTCGATTTCATGCTCGAGGTAAAAACAAAATTCGTTCTCGAGCCGAATTTGTCCACGCATCAGACTCGAGCCGAAGCGCAAACCATTGGTTTCTGGGTTCTCGAGGTACTGCTGGTACTCGAGTTGCTTTTTTTCTAGGATGGTCATGGTGTCTCGAGACTGATGCTGTGAATTTTGACAGGCGCAAGCAGCATTTGCCCATTTTCTGGTTGCTTTTGAATCTCGAGAATCACCTCAAAACCTTCGATTGTCTGCCCAAAAGCTGCAAAACCTTGTCCGTCGGGGTTGCGTTGTCCACCATAATCCAGTTCGGGTTGGTCGCCAATGCAAATAAAGAATTCAGAGTGAGCGCTGCCCGGCTCGAGCCGACTCATTGAAATTGTGCCATTGATGTGTTTTAAGCCAGTCTCGAGGGTGGTTTGGTGGCTTATGGTTGCGCCTTTTTTGGGATGGGTGTTCATCCCTAGCCCACCTTGGATAACTGCTATTTTAACGGGCTGATGGTCTTGGTTTTCCTCGTGAACTACACGGTAAAAGTAACTGTTGTTAAAATCGCCTCGGGTCACATAACCCAAGAAATTCTGAGCCGTCAGCTTGGCTTTTCCTATCTCGAGTTCTACCCGAATGACACCGAGTTCAGTTTGTATACAAACAATTGGTTTTTGCATACCTAAAATTCTAGCACTTGTTTTATCAAACAAAATTTGATACTGTTTAACAATCGTAGTTTTTAAGTCTTTTATAGTCCTAGACAGTGTTTCTCGAGAGGTGACATGGTTTCTCAATTCTTAAATTCAGTACCAACCCTACCGCCTCAACCCGATGCGCCTCGGCTTGGCAAGATGGTGCAGAACCGCCGTAAACAGTTGGGTTTAACCTTGCGCTCTTTGGCACAAAAGGCGGGTCTGAGTGCGCCTTTTTTATCACAAATCGAGAACAGCACCGCTACCCCTTCGGTCACTTCGATGGTTAAAATTGCACAGGCTTTGGGTGTGCCGACCTCATACTTTTTAGACATTGCCAGCAGTAATACTTTGGTACACAAAGCATCAGACACGCATTTTTATCGTTTAGACCAGTCGCAAGTCCGTTATGGACGAATTGGCAGCCAATTACCAGAACGTCAACTCGAGCCACTCTTGATGATTTATCCGCCGCATTATGCCTCTGAACCGATGACCCACAGTGGTGAAGAATTTTTATTTGTCTTGCAAGGACAGATGCGTTTAACCATTGGTACAGAAAACCATCTGCTAAAGGCTGGCGACAGCGCTCATTTCCAGTCTGGTTTACGCCATGTCTGGCGCAACGATTCTGAACAAGAATTGCGGGTTCTTTGGGTTGGTACACCTGCCCTTTTATGATTTCTTTTTTGTTACAACGCCTTGGTTTAGCCCTGATTTCACTGCTTGGGGTGATGATTTTGGTTTTTGCAATGGTGCGACTTGTACCGGGCGATGTGGTCACCAATCTGATTGGTTTAGATACCAACATCACCGTCGAACGCCGTGAAGAACTGCGCCGATTATTTGGCTTGGACTTACCGATTCAAACCCAATTCGCCAAGTGGTTTGGTGGTGTTTTGCAAGCTGACCTTGGCTCGAGTTTGCGAACCGAACGCCCTGTGCTGACCGACTTAGCGCTTCGTTTTCCTGTGACGCTACAACTGACTTTATTTGCTTTAGTGATTGCGATTATTATTGCCGTGCCACTTGGAGTCGCCGCCGCCAACAACCGTGGTAAATGGATTGATACTTTTGCCAGTTCTTTTGCCCTGCTTGGCATTGCTGCGCCTAGTTTTTGGATTGCAATTTTGTGTGTCTTGTTTTTTTCCTTGCAATTGCGTTGGTTTCCACCTTCTGGGTATGCGCTGTTTAGCGAAGACCCAATTGGTAACTTAAAAAGCATGTTTTTGCCGTCCTTAGCGCTCGGGCTTTCTTTAGCGGCTGCCACCACACGAATTGTCCGCAGCAGTTTACTCGAGGTGCTGATGCTCGATTACACCCGCACTGCCAGAGCCAAGGGTTTAACCGAACGGGCTGTTGTCTACCGCCATGCTTTTAGAAACGCCCTGATTCCAGTGGTGACAGTGATTGGTTTACAAATCGGTAATTTACTGGGCGGTACGGTGATTATCGAACAAATTTTTGGCTTACCGGGCATTGGGCGCTTTGCCCTCGAGGGCATCAACTTACGCGATTACCCTGTGGTTCAAGGTGCGGTGCTGGTCGTGGCGGCTGGTTTTGTCGTGGTCAATGTTTTGGTGGATGTGCTGTATGCCCTGATAGACCCTCGAGTGAGGTTCGCATGACCCTAGTGTTGAGGTTCGCATGACTTTTTTTAAGCAACTATTGCGTTCACCAAGTATTTTGATTGGTGGTGTGTTGGTGCTGGTGATGCTTTTATCGGCTTTGTTTGCCGCACAAATCGCACCTTATGACCCAATTGTTTTTAATACCGAAGACCGTTTGCAAAATCCAAGTTGGCAACATTTATTCGGCACAGACATATATGGGCGCGATACTTTCTCGAGGGTGTTGCATGGCGCTCGGCAGTCTTTGGCAGTCGCATTTTTATCGGTCAGTATCGCGCTCCTTGTCGGTGGTGTGGCGGGTTCTTTGGCTGGGTTTTACCGTGGTTGGGTGGACACCATCATTATGCGTTTTACCGATATTCTGCTTGCCTTCCCTGCAATTTTACTGGCAATTGCGCTGCTTGCCTTTGCGGGCGGAGGATTCTGGAACTTAACCTTAACCATTGCGGTTGTCTATGCCGCGCCGTTTACTCGGGTGGCAAGGGCAAGTGTGATGCGGGTGCGCGAAGAAGTTTTTGTTGAAGCCAGTCAAGCCCTTGGCAATAAAAGCAGCCTTATTTTATTGCGTCATGTGCTGCCTAACGCTTTATCGCCGCTTATTATCGAAACCAGTTTGCGCTTGGCGTTCGCTATTCTTTCCGAAGCATCTTTGTCTTATCTCGGGCTAGGTCCACAACCCCCCGCGCCATCTTGGGGGCAGATGATTGCCGATGGACGGCAACTGCTCGAGACTTCGCCGTGGATTAGTGTTGGTCCTGGAATTGCAATTACGATTACGGTACTCGGTTTTAACTTACTCGGCGATGGTCTGCGCGACACACTTGACCCTCGTTTACGCAAAGCCTAATGTTTATACACTTATTCCCATTTAGGAGGACGTATGAAAAAGCAAGTCGGTATTCTTATTCTTGGTGCGGTCACACTCATTAGTCTGGGGTTAGCCCAGAAATCCGGAGGTATCTTACGAGCCGGAATGCAAGCCGACCCTGTGGGCTTAGACCCGCACACCACCAATGCCACCGCCACCCGTAATCAACTCGAGAATGTCTACGATACCTTGGTGCGTTTTGACCCCAAAGGCAAAATTATTCCGTCTTTGGCGTTTAGTTGGCGCACCAGCAAAGACAACCTGACTTGGACATTTACCATGCGCCAAGGCGTGAAATTCCATAATGGACGCACCTTAGATGCCACCGATGTGGCTTTTTCGATCAACCGCATCAAAGACCCAAGTGTAAAGTCGCCTCGAGCCAATTCATTTGACCAAGTGGCATCGGTCACAGCCCCAAATGCAACAACCGTGGTGATTAAACTTAAGCAACCATTCTCGCCGTTGTTGTCTAAACTCGCCTTTAGTTTGAATGTGATTATCCCTAAAGAAGCGGCAGCCACGATTGGCACAAAACCAGTGGGTACAGGACCTTTTGTGTTTAGCGAATATATTCCTAGCACCCGCATGGTCTTAAAGAAAAACCCTGTCTACTGGGAGCGCGACAGCAAGGGCAATAAATTACCCTACTTAGACGGCATTACCTATTCGTACTTGCCCGATGCAACTGCTCGCAGCACCGCCCTTCGCACTGGCACAGTTACTGGATTGAGTACGTGCCAGCCGCCGATATTGCCACAATAAAACGCGACCCAAAACTCGAGGTGGTCGGCGGGCTATCGGCGAATTTTAGGAGTTTGTACTTTAACCTCAAAGAAAAACCGCTTGATGATGTGCGGGTGCGTCAAGCCATTGCTTACGCCATCAACCCCAAAGAAGTGGTGGATGTGGCACTTTTTGGCACGGGTGGCGTGGTCGCCAAAGGCACAACCATTCCGGGCGGCGGGTTCTACTCCTTTGATGATAGTCCGTATGGCACACCAAACTTAGAAAAAGCCAAGGCACTCCTCAAAGAAGCTGGCTACGCCAATGGTTTATCGCTTGACCTAAAAGTCACCAGTACCTACGATTTCCTGCGAACTCCAGCCGAAGTGCTGCAAGCACAACTGGCTAAAATTGGTGTCAACCTAAAAATTCAAGCCGAGGAATGGAGTGTGTATTTACCAAACTTTGTCGGCGAAAAATATGTCAGCACGATCATCGGTGAATCTGGACAAGGCGACCCAGACGATTACCTGTACAATGTCTTCCACACCAAAGGCGGCGGTAATTTTATGAACTTCTCCGATGCTGCGCTTGATAAATTACTCGAGCAGGGACGGATTGTTTCTAAGCAAGAAGACCGCAAAAAAATCTATGACCAAGCCCAAGAACGGATTTTGCAACTTGTGCCAATGGTGCCGCTTTTCCACTCGGCACAATACGAAGGGATTGCTGGCTATGTTAAAGGCTTTGTGCATTACTCAAACAGTTCCTACCTAGGTTTACGCACCACATCACTCGAGAAGTAAAGATAAAGAAGGCTCGAGGGTAAGCAACCCTCGAGCCTTCTCATTTATTCTTGTTCAAAAATTAGGATTGAACCATACCCATTGGAAGATGGCATTTCCTTGGCAATCGCATCAATTTCAGTAAATCTGGTGGTTGGTGTAAAGGTCACTTCGGCTCGAGAAGAATTGGTTTTGGTATCTTGTCTTAAAATTTTACCTCGGCTGTCACGCACAACCAAGTCAATATCACTAAGGATTTCATCATCACCCATTGCCACAATTGTGTATTCTTTGCCTATTTCAAGGGCGACAGTATTGGTAATCGTATCGCCTTCTTCAACAAATAAATGCACAAAGCCTTGTTTGAATGTGCCAGCGCTTTCTGTGACGACCTCAGCCGAAGTATTAAAAATATTGCCAGCCGTATGTGTCGCCAGTCCAATAGATACGATGCCTAATGTCACCAAACCAATGATTAAAGGGTTTTTCACGATTTTTCTCCTTGGAACAAACGTATCACAGACTTGGTGAGTTCATTCACATTCAACGATTTTTAGTTTCTGGCACAAGAAAAAATGACTCGAGTAACCTCGAGTCATTGAGTTCGCTAAAAGTTAAAAATGCTGGGGTTTACGCCGTAAGAACTTACCTCGGCTCGAGTCGCCAACAAATTTCCCATTTCTGACTTGGATTTGTCCGCGTACTGTTACCACGTCGGGTTTACCATCTATTTCAAAGCCTTCAAAGCCGTTATAATCGTTGTTGACGGTTTGGGTGGTGGCACTGATTTTTCCACGGTACTTCGGGTCATAAATCACAAGGTCAGCATCTGAGCCAACCGCAATACAGCCTTTTTGTGGGAACAAGCCAAATAACTTAGCGCTTTTGGTACTGGCAGCCTCAACAAAACGGTGAATGTCCAGCGTTCCCCTCGAGACCCCGTAAGTGTAGAGCAAATTCACACGGTCTTCGATGGCGGGAATACCATTTGGAATGGCTGTGAAATTCTCTGTACCCATGGCTTTTTGCGCCACATCAAACGGGCAGTGGTCTGTGCCAACTGTATCAATAAAACCTTGTGCCAGTGCATCCCAAAGCACCTTTTGGTTTCGTTTATCCCGTAGCGGCGGCGACATGACATGCTTTGCGCCCTCTACGCCTTCGCGTTCGGCATAGGTTTTGTCAAGTAAAAAATGCGGTATCACACTTTCAATGTAAATCGGCACGCCTCGAGATTTGGCTGCTATTGCTTGCTCAAGCGCCCCAGCACAGCTTAAATGCACCACATAACCAGTTGCCCCCGTATTCTCGAGAAAGGTGGCAAAGCGCATTGTGCCTTCGGTTTCGACAGATTCAGGGCGGCTTGGTTCATGCCATTGGGAACCCGTTTTGCCTTGGGATAACAAGTGTTGCTGCAATTGCCCGACCAGTTCGGCATTCTCGCAGTGCGC
>JAYWHB010000380.1:0-9774 GCA_043777915.1 Deinococcales bacterium | reverse complement strand
TTGGGTTGCGCCCCTAGCCGCAAAAACCACCAGTTTTTCTTGCCCGACCCGAACCTCGAGCGAACGGTAATGCCCAAGTTCAGATTGTTGTTCGATTTGCGCTGGCATACCATTTTCGGTAAAAACCAAGTCTTCGGGGCGAATCGCCAGCATAACTTCGCCATTTGGTAAATCCACGGGTAATTCAAACGCTCCAGCCCTGAGTTTTCCGGCTTGAATTATGGCTGGCAAAAAGTTCATACTGCCAATAAACTGCGCTGCAAACAAGGTTTTTGGTTGGGCATAAAGTAGCGAAGGAGATGCCACTTGATGCAGCAGTCCTTCGTTCATCACCGCGATTCTGTCCGAAATCGCCAGCGCTTCTTCTTGGTCATGGGTCACAAACACCGTGGTAATCCCCAGCCGACGTTGAATACTCTTAATTTCATCGCGCAGCGCCACCCGAAGCCGCGCATCGAGACTCGAGAGCGGTTCGTCGAGTAACAGCACTTGCGGACGAACCACCAAAGCTCGAGCCAGTGCAATGCGTTGTTGTTGACCACCGCTTAACTGGCTTGGCATTCGGGTTTCATATCCAGCCAAACCCACCAACTCGAGCATTTCGGCGACTCGGGTTTTGATTTCGGCTTGAGAGACTTTACGCAATTTAAGCCCAAAGGCAACATTATGAAAAACATTCATATGCCCCCAAAGGGTGTAACGCTGAAAAACCATGGCGGTCGGACGCAACTCAGGTCCGAGCGGCAAAATACTTTTTTTCTCGAGTTGAATATCACCGCCGTCTGGGGTGATAAAACCCGCCAGCATTCGTAAACTTGTGGTTTTACCGCAACCACTGGGTCCAAGTAAACTAATTAACTCACCGCCAGCAATCTCGAGTGATAGATTGTCCACCACGGCTTTTGAACCGTATTTTTTAGTGATGCCTAAAAAAGAAATTGGGGTCATAGATTACCTAAATCCTGCGGCGATATAGCCACCGAGTAAATACTTACGGGCTGCCAGTAACAACAAGATACTTGGTAAAGTCAGCAGCACACTAAAAATTGCGCCAACCGGTTCGGGATAATTACCAACCAAGGTATACATTTGAACTGGCATGGTGATGATGTTTGGTGAACCGATTAAAAGCGTGGCTTGGGCTTCATCAAGCGAATTTAAGAAGGTCAGAATAGCTGCCACAATCACACTTGGCATGGCAATCGGTAGTGTAACTGTAAAAAATACCCGCCACGGGCTTGCTCCTAGGTCTCTGGCTGCTTCCTCGAGTTCGCGTGGCACACTGGAAAAACCTGCGGCTGGAATCCATGTCATGGTGACTAAGGTATTCAGCAACTGCACAAAGACCACACCCCAAAACGTACCAATTAAATTAAGCCGAAAGAAAATCGCGGCTATCGCAATGTACAGACCCAATTTTGGAAAAGCATTAGAAGCCAGCAAAGAAACATAAAAAAACCGTTTCAAAGGAAATTGAAAACGGGCAAAGGCATAAGCTGCTGGTAAGCAAATCAACATCGAAAGCAGCGTCACGGTTGGGGCTATCGTAAAACTATAGGTAGCAGCTTTAGACAAATCGGTGTTGTCCACAATCCAAGACCACCAGCGCAAACCAAATTCTTGTGGAATTAACGCTGGATAAAACCATTTATCAGCAAACGCCCAAAGCAGCAGTGTGACCAGTGGCATCAGCAAAAAAGCCCCAAACGCCAACAACAAACAAATCCCAATCGCCCGACGCATGGCAGCATTGCGCCAAAACCAAAAAAAACTCATTTCTCAACTCCGCGTTGCGTGGTCGCCCAGACGTATAACGCACCTGCCAAAGCACAAACCGCAAAACTCATCACAGCCATTGCCACTGCCACTTGCGGTTGGCGAAAAGCACTAAAATTCAGGCTCATGCTGACCCCAAGCATTTGTGGTGCGCTCGCCCCAAGCATGTACGGCACGGTATAACTGCCAAAAACGCCAATAAAACTAAAGGTTAAGACAATCAAAAGCGGCGCTAGATTCATCGGCAGAATAATCCGCCAGAAAATAACCCAAAACGATGCCCCTTGGTCTTTAGCGGCTTCGATGCTCTCTAAACCAATCCCCTCGAGACCACTGGAAAGCATCAACACCGCAAAAGGAATCCCAACCCAAACATGCCCTAAAATAATACCCGCTTCTTGACGAATCAAAGACGAATACGAAACCCCAAAGACCGCCAGAATCGCCTCGAGCCAACCATTATCGCCATAAAAAGTAATCAGCGCATAGGTCGCAATAATTACTGGAATAAACATCGGCAGCAGATACAATGCCTTAGCAATCTGTGCCAAACGACCATGACCAAAGCGCGTGTACAATGCGAGCGGATACGCCAGTAAAACCAAAAGAATCACCGTGAGAAAAGAAACCCGTAAGGTCAACACCAGACTGCTCGAGAAGAACGAACTGGCAAACAACTTATTAAAAACCTCAAAAGACCCCGAATTGGAACGGATTAAATCCAAACCCGAGGCGTAAGCTGGGTTATCTTCCGGCACAAAACCCAAAGAAAAACGCACCGCCTCGAGTGCTGGAATGACCGTCAGCACCACCAGCACCAACATGACTGGAGCAACCAGTAACAAACCAAGCATGGATTGCCAATTTGACTTCATTGAATTCCTAAGATGAAAGAGTACAAGTAAACGCTCACGAACTCCCCCCGCCACTTCGTGGCGACCCCCTCGAAAAGAGGGGGTTTAGGCTGTTGCAAACCCCCTCTTTTTCGAGGGGGTCAGCGCTCTGCGCTGGGGGGAGTTCGTAGGGCATTGCATTTTTATTTTGGTGTTCCAGCAACTTTTTCGTACCATAAGCGGTTCATGTCGGCAACATATTTGCTCGAGAAACCAAAGGAAAAGGTTTTAGCAAGGGCTTTGAATTTGTTGCGAACTGCGTCGGGCATAAAAATCACTTTGATACCGGGGTAGCCGTTCATTTTTTCAGTGACAATGGTTTGCACTTCTTCGGTTAGTAACCAATTCATAAAACGAAATGTTGCGGTTTGATTAGGGCTGTCGGCAACAACACCGAGGTACGAGCTACCGCCGTAAAATGGTGGGTTGATTTGCGCCAATTTAATGTTGGCGGGCAGAATACCGTTGCTTAAAGCGCTTAAACCTTGGTCTGACCAAACGGGTCCCAAAGTGATTGCACCTTTGGCAAGCAACTGAATCGTTTCGGCATTGTTCTTGGCAAATTGACCATTGTTGTATAAGGATTTGTTGAGGTTTTTTAAGACATCAAAACCCTTGTCCCATTGTTTAACTAAAGCTGGGTCGTAACCTGTTTCAAAGGTTTTGGTGTCAGCACTTTCAATTCCCATGCGTAAAATTCGGGTCACAAATGCGCCACCGCTTCCGCCGGTATCTGGGGTGTTGTAAGTAAATTGCCCAGGGTTCTTGGCGACCCAAGCCAGTAAGCTCTCGACGGTTAATGGTGGTTTAGCCAATTTGCTGCTGTCGTAAGCCAAGACCACACTCGAGCCACGGTATGGCATCCCAAAGCCGTTTAAGCGAGCAAAGACATTTTCTTCAACGCGGGTTAAGCGAAAAATCTTTTTGCTGTCCAGTTTGGTTAGTAATCCAGCGTCACCAGCGTCACCAACTGGTCCTTCGATTAAATCAACCCCAGAAACCTGACCAGTCTTTTTGGCGGCTGCCAAGCGGTCTATGGTGGCTTGGTTGCCAGTGCCAGCTTGCGAGAAAATCAGGTTGATTTTAACGCCGGGTGTGGCTTTTTCGTACATTGGAATCAAGTTGTTTTCCCATAGGCTTTTGACATTAACATCACCACTCGAGTAAAAATTGAGGGTGGTGGTTTTGCTTTGTGCCAAAACTGCGGTTATGCCGAGCAGCACCAAAGATGAAATCAGTACAGTACGCTTTTTCATACGAACCTCCGTTGAGAATTGCAGTCTGAAGTTCGTCTGTCAGGGAAGTGTCTTGGCTCGGTCAGCCATTTGTCAGCAACCGCAGTTTTGGCACAGAGCCTCCGAAAGAATGCCGTTTCATCGTCAGTTACAGGACAGACACAGGGGTCTTTCCCTACAGCAATGGGGTAAAAATGCGTGAGGTAGGGGCGAACCCCCGTGTTCGCCCTGTTTTTCCATTTACGCGTTTGAAAAAAATTCCTAAGAACTTCAGACCTTTCGGAGGCTTTACTTTCTCGAGCCTTTTGCTCATCCTGCACCACAAAGCAGTAAGATGCTGCCCATGCAATTAGCTTCTCGAGTTTTGGGTTTTACACCTAATCCTTTTACCGAATTAACCGCTTTGGCGGTCAAACACCATGCCGTAAACTTGGGGCAGGGTTTCCCCGATTGGGCAGTGCCAGATTTTGTGTTATCAGCCGCATCTGAGGCACTTAAAACCGCTTCGCATCAATACACCGCGCCGCGTGGCATCCCGCGTTTACTAATGGCAGTCGCAGCCTTACTCGAGCCGCAAATTGGCAGAATTGACCCGCTCGAGGAAATCACGATTACGGTTGGTGCAACCCAAGCCCTTCACGCTGCATTGGTTGCTTTGGTGAATCCGTCAGACGAAGTGATTCTGCTCGAGCCAAAGTTTGATTCATATGCTCCACAAGTACGATTATGCGATGGCATTCCAGTTTTTGTGCAACTCGAGCCAGAAAACGGCACATGGACGTTAAATCTCGAGCAATTACGGGCAGCCATCACACCGCGCACCAAGGGGATTATCTTAAATAGTCCGCATAATCCGACAGGCAAAGTTTTTACAAAAACCGAACTCGAGGGTATTGCCGCTTTGGTTTTGGAACACAACCTTTGGGTGATTAGCGATGAAGTGTATGACCGCATCACTTTTGAAGCCCCGCACATTAGTTTTGCTTCTTTACCCGAAATGCGAGAACGCACCATCACGATTGGCAGCGCAGGAAAAATCTTTTCGGTGACAGGCTGGCGCATCGGTTGGGCAGTTGCCCCAGCCCAAATCAGTGCTGCCATGCGCGGGGCGCATCAATGGATACCGTTTCATGTGACTGGGCATGTCCAAGAAGCCACGGCAATTTGTCTCGAGACCGCCGCCCAAAATGGGTATTACGCGGCATTGCAACAGCGTTTTCTCGAGCAACGCAATACTCTTTTTCAAACCCTGTCTCGAGTTGGTTTTAACGCCATGCAGCCTGAAGGTGGATACTTTATTGTGGCTGGTATTGAAAAATTTTCAGACAATACCCAAGAATTTGCTCGCTACTTGGTTTCAGAAATTGGTGTGGCTGCTATGCCCGTCCCGACTTTTTACGACCCAAGCACCAGAGACCGCGCTCCAAATGCCCTGCGTTTTGCGATATGTAAATCGCTCGAGACTTTAGCAGCCGCAGCCACCCGTCTCGAACGATTAAATAGAAGCTAGAAGCTGTAACTCACACCAAAACCAAGTCGCCAGTACAATGGGTCAACAAAACGAAGTTTTAACTCACCATAAGCCGATAAGCCCAAAGCAATTTGGTAACGCACCCCAGCAATTGCGCCAATTTGCAAAGCGCCAGATGGTGTGATTGGTAAAAACACCGAAGGTCCACCGTAAATCGTAAATGTGGTGACTTGGAATGTGGCTAAAGCGGCTGCACCAGCACCAATAGCAATGCTGCTGCCAAAGAATTGTCCCTCGAGTTCTACCCGACCATCCACACCAATCGGTCCAATTCGAGCGAGGTCTTGAATGCCTAAAATCACATTAAAGGTCAGGGTACTGGCGATGTCGCTGCCTGCCGAACCGCTAATGCCCCCACCGATAGAAAAGCGCTGAGCGCCAGCCAGACTCGAGAACCCTAAAATTGCCACAAAAATCAATAACCATTTTTTCATAATGCCTCCTTGTTATTTTTAACTGCAACTATTGTACATGGTACAGCCATAAATTAGCATAAAAGGCGCAGTTTCGTTGTCCCAAAGGCTATTTTTAAGCATGGCTTGATACTCAAACGGTATTACTCGAATCTTTGTAGGTATACTAACCACACAATGCGAATAGGAATGATTGGTTTGGGCTTAATGGGGCAGGTGCATCTTAAGGCTTGGCAAGCGGCTGGGGCGGAGGTCGTGGCGCTCTATGACCAGAACACTATTCAAACCGAGCGACTGGCTCGAGAACACAACGCCAAGGTTTGCAGCCTCCCAGAACTGCTTGAACTGGTAGATGTGGTGGATATTTGCTTACCAACACCGCAGCACCTCGAGTTTACGCTTTTGGCTGCCAAGGCTGGTAAACATGTGGTTTGCGAAAAACCAATGGCACTGACTTTAGAAGATGCGACGACCATGCTTGAAAGCTGTCAAAAAGCTGGCGTGCGCCTTTTTATTGCCCATGTGGTGCGTTTTTTTGAACAGTACCAAACGGCGGCTAATAGCATCGCTCGAGGGGAAATCGGGGCGCTTGGCACAATGCGCTTAAAACGATGTGGCTATCAACCCGCCAAAGAGGGCGATAATTGGTTTTTGGACGAAACCCGTTCTGGCGGTGTGGCACTGGATTTAATGGTGCATGATTTTGATGTGGCAAATTGGTTTGCTGGTCTGGCTGGCGCTGGGCAAGTAACACGAGTTTTTGCACGCAGTTCCCGAAGCCTTCACCCCGATGCCAAAGGCGATGTCGTTCTTGCCACACTCAAGTTTGAACATGGCGCAATTGCCCATCTCGAGGGAGCATGGGCGTACCCCAAAGGTGTCTTTCGGACTGGTTTTGATGTAGCTGGCACAGATGGTGTAATCGAATGGCGCTCGGATGATGCCAGCAGTGTCCAGAGTTTTTTGCCGCCAGTAGCAACAGGTATTGCCGCAGTTGGGCTACCCATTCTGAGTGGCGGAGCAGACCCGTATCATCTACAAATTGCCCATGTCAAACATGCTATCAAAACCAATTCGCCATTTTTGGTCACACCCGAAGATGCCCTAGCTGCTCTGAAAATCGGTTTAGCAGTGCGTGAATCCTTACACACTGGTCTGGTAGTGAACATATGAAAAACCTCCGCATTGGAATTTTAAGTACCGCCCATGTCCATGCCGATGGCTTTGCTGATATTTTGCAACGCACTCCAAATATCGAGATTCTGGGTTTTTCCGAGCCAGACGCAACTCGAGCCGAGGCATTCTCGAGCAGTACAAAACTCAAACACTTTGCGACCCATGCGGCACTGATGGCAGAACATCCAGACGCGGTGATTATCTGCTCGGAGACATCGTTGCACCTACCATTGACCAGATTGGCGGCTCGAGGTGGGGCGCATATTCTGTGCGAAAAACCGATTGCCACAACTTTAGAAGATGCGCTGCAAATGCAGGACGTTTGTCAAGCCGCAGGAGTGAAATTCATGACCGCCTACCCAATGCGCTTTGACTCGAGCCTGATTTCCTTAAAGGCACGTTTAGCCCAAAAAGACTTAGGACGGGTTTTAGCGATTATTGGCATCAATCACGCCGAAAACCCGATGCACCGCCGCGCATGGTTTGCCAATAAACACCTCGCAGGTGGTGGCGCAGTCATGGATCACACGGTTCACCTGACCGACTTGTACAGGTGGTTACTAGAATCTGAGGTCAGATGTGTCCAAGCCGAAGTCAGCAATCCATTTTTTCCAGACCTTGATATTGACAGCGCAGGATTTGCTACGCTGATTTTAGGAACTGGCGAAACTCAAGTACCAGCCAGTATAGATTGTTCATGGAGTCGCCCCGTTGGAATTTATCCACGTTGGGGACACCTAAAACTCGAGGTTATTCTTGAAGATGGGGCTTTTGAAATAGATGCCTTTGCTAATAAATTAAGCCTCTACTCGAGACGCACTCCACGAATTGCCAATTGGCTCGGCTGGGGGTCAGATGCCACCACCAAGATGCTAGGTGCGTTTTTGGATACTGTCAGGCACGACACATCTGTACCCGTTACTTGGCAAGATGGATATGAAGGACTGCGGGTCGCGCTTGCTTGTTATGACTCGAGCGACCAAGCCCGTGAGGTGCTGCTTTAGGGCGTTACTGCTTTACCCTCGCACCATCTGCCTTGTTCACCACCACGCCAATGGTACGTTCCACTTGGGCGATTCTCGAGGGCAGCCCGAATAGATTCTAAGGGAATCCGAATTGCAAATCTGGTCTTGCCATGCCAAATCTGCAAATGCTCGATACCAAGTAAGGCTGTCACTCGAGCCGCACGATTGACAGCCAAGTCAAATAAGACTTTTTGAGCATGTTCAGCCATTGAGTGTAGGCTATAACAACAAGACCAATAGTACAAAACACCAACTTAAATTTTGAAAAGCCAAATAGCCACAGGCTCGAGCCGCAAGCATGGGTTGTGGTTTCTCGAGGGTGGTGTGGAATGGCTATGAACAAAGTTATTCCACACTCAAATTTATGCTACAATTTCCACCATGAATGCAACCGTTAGGAACGAGGTTCTGCACGTCGTGGAGCAACTACCAGAAGATGCCGATATGGAACTTTTGATTCAAGCCTTAAAAGTACGTCTTAACATCACTAGGGGCATTAAAGACTTAGACGAAGGGCGCACAGTCACATCACCAGAAATTCTAGGGTATTTTCAAGCAAAACTATCGTCATAAGGGTGATTTGGTCATTACAAGCCAAACTTGATTTAGACGAAATTTATGCTTTTCTCGATTACAACTCGCCGCGTAAAGCCTTTGAAACCATTAACCGCATTGTGCTGGCGGCTGACGCACTCGGCGATTTTCCACTGATGGGAAGTGCTGTAGAAGATTCACACCACCAAGATTTGCGTTCATTACTCGAGAAACCAACCGAATTTATTACCGTGCCAACGAAAGTCATGTAGAAATAGCCAGTGTCGAAGATACAAGACTCGGGTATCAAATGGATTGGTTGCGATAACTGCTCAAGCCGCGAGCAGAGGCGGATTCTCGAGGATTAAAGTCTCCCACGCGAGAACTTAGCATCCAGAGCCTTAACGACAGCCATAAACAACCGACTCGAGAGAACATCTTGTTCTAAATCTGGTGTTCCAGCCACCAAATCTGCAAAGGATATCACCACGACATTCCCTTGGCTCGAGACGAGAATACTGGGTTGGTAACTTTTGCCATTGGTGTCTTTGTAAGGTTCGGCTCGAGTCACAATTTCAGTTAGCGTTTTATTGATTTCTTGGGCTGAAGCATTGGCAAAAAGCGGATTAAACGAACGTACTTGAGCCAAAACAAGACTGCTGGCTTCGGCTCGAGCGGCTTTCCAAACCAGATTCTCGAGCGTGATAAGGTTCTGTGGTTCTTCTGGGGTGGTAGCAGGAGCGCAAGCGACTAGGAAAAGTAGTAAGGGAAGAATAAAACGAATCATGGGTTTCTCCTCATTTTTGAAGCTCAAGCAACGGCTGTAGGTTCTCGAGGGTAATTTTGACAAGCGAATTACATCCCGAGAATTGCCCGAATTTGTTTGACACTGTGTTTCAAACTCTGTTGCTCGAGGGTTTCTAGTAAATTTGGCATTGTAACAGGTGGATTTGACAAACTGCTTTGCTGCACACCTATTGCAGTTAGCACACCTTGAGAATTTTCTTGTAGCAATTCGAGCAAAAACTCATCTTGGTGCAAAGGACGAATCCCAAACGATGCCAAGGTTCTTTTTGGAAAATGCCGCAAGTTGGTAGTACCAATAACGCTTAAAGAGTAATTCAAACATCACGCTTGAAACCCCGAAATTTCCACTTAAAAGCCTTCGCCATAGTCGCATTAAAATACGTG
>JAYWHB010000379.1:0-3510 GCA_043777915.1 Deinococcales bacterium | reverse complement strand
CTAAAAATAGTTTAGAGAAATTCCTCAATGCCCAAGCAAAAACTTCACAAAATGCAGGGCAGTTTGCATCCCAAGAATTTGCTCGAGGCTTAGAACGAGCCGAAGTTATTGTTAAGGAATTACAAGATTCTTTTATTGGCTTAGACGCACTTTTCGTTGCCATGCGTGAACAATTTGTCAGTAATGAACTACCAAGCGCAGCAAATTTAAGAACGGCGCTCGAGAAAATTAGAGGAGGTCGTAAAGTGGACAGCAAAACAGCCGAAACAACCTTTGAAGCCCTCGAGAAATACGGGCTAGATTTAACGGCTCAGGCTCGAGATGGCAAGCTAGACCCAGTGATTGGGCGTGACGAGGAAATTCGTCGGGTGATGCAGATTTTACTTCGTCGAACCAAAAACAACCCTGTGGTGATTGGCGAACCGGGGGTGGGTAAAACCGCGATAGCCGAAGGACTAGCCCAACGAATTGTCAAAGGTGATGTGCCAGACGGCTTAAAGCATAAACGCATTGTCAGTTTAGCGATAGGTACACTATTGGCAGGGGCAAAATTCCGAGGCGAGTTCGAGGAGCGCTTGAAGGCGGTGATTTCTGAAGTCGAGAAAGCCAATGGCGAGATTATTTTATTTATTGACGAACTGCACACGATTGTTGGGGCGGGTAAATCCGAAGGTAGCCCAGATGCTGGCAATATGCTTAAACCCGCGCTGGCAAGAGGCGAACTGCATTTAATTGGCGCAACCACCCTAAAAGAGTACCGTGAAATCGAGAAGGACGCAGCACTCGAGCGACGTTTCCAACCCGTGTTTATCAATGAACCAAGTGTTGAGGATACCATCAGTATATTGCGTGGTATCAAAGAACGCTATCAAGTGCATCACAATGTTGAAATCACTGACCCTGCGGTGGTGGCAGCCGCTTTACTTTCTAACCGCTATATCGCCGACAGGCAACTTCCAGACAAAGCCATTGATTTAATTGATGAAGCCGCCGCCCGTTTGCGAATGCAGCTTGAATCCAGCCCCGAAGAAATAGACACGCTCGAGCGGCGCAAATTGCAACTGGAAATCGAACAACAAGCCCTACAAAAAGAAAAAGATGAGGATTCGGCGCGTCGGCTCGAGGACTTACAGCGTGAATTGCAGGATGTCACGGCAAAAACGGCTGGACTGCGCTCGGAATGGGAAGTTGAACGGGCTGAACTCCTAAAACTCAAAGATGCCCGTGAACAACTCGATTCGGTGCGGGTACAAATTGAACGTGCCGAACGCGAGTACGACCTTTCCAAAGCCGCCGAGTTAAAATATGGCACACTGCCCGCTTTAGAAATGGAAGTGCGGAATCTCGAGAAGAAATTAAAAAGCGCCAAATTTGCCTCGAGCCAAGTGACCGAACACGACATTGCCGAGATTGTGGCACGTTGGACTGGAATTCCAGTGGCGCGATTACTCGAGGGCGAACGCGAAAAACTGCTGCGGCTCGAGTCAGAGTTACACCTTCGGGTAATTGGTCAAGAAGAAGCGGTTCGGGCGGTCTCGGATGCGATTCGTCGTTCAAGGGCTGGCTTATCTGACCCAAAGCGCCCGATTGGTAGCCTGATGTTTTTAGGACCAACTGGTGTTGGCAAAACCGAACTGGCAAAAACATTGGCAGCCTTTTTGTTTGATACCGAAGATGCACTTATTCGGCTTGACATGTCCGAGTACATGGAAAAACACAGTGTCAGCCGTTTAATCGGTGCGCCTCCGGGCTATGTGGGCTATGACGAAGGTGGACAACTGACCGAAGCGGTGCGCCGTCGTCCGTACTCGGTGATTTTACTGGATGAAATCGAAAAAGCCCATCCAGACGTGTTTAATACCTTGCTGCAAGTATTAGACGATGGGCGCTTAACCGATGGGCAAGGGCGAACCGTGGATTTTCGCAATACCGTCATCATCATGACAAGTAACCTTGGTAGCCCGATGATTCTCGAGGCAGCCAAAAATGGTGGTGTGACCCGTGGGGTGCGTGAGGATATACAAAAACTCTTAACCCAGCATTTCCGCCCAGAGTTCTTAAACCGTGTGGATGAAATTGTGGTTTTTGATGCTTTAAGTGTGCATCAAATGCGTGACATTGTGGATATTCAACTGAGCGGATTACGCTCGAGATTGCTTGAACGTGGCGTTAGCTTAGAACTTTCCGACCTAGCCAAAGACCATCTTGCGGGCATGGGTTACGACCCAGCGTATGGGGCTAGACCACTCAAACGCACCATTGGGCGTGAACTCGAGACTCCAATTGCCAAACGGATTCTGGGCGGAGAAGTGCCAGATAACTCGAGTTTAATGGTGGATTATTCCGAAGGGCGCTTTAATTTTGGCTCGAGGTTGGCGAACTGATGTTAAAGATTTTAGCACTACAAAATCAAGGGCTAGTTTCCAAGAATTCCAACATGTCATTAGCATCAAGAATAATGAATCTTGCGCTCAAATGATACAAAAAAAGTCTTGCTTTTTCTGAATGTATTAGTAAGACTTTTTGAGCGCCACGCACAAACCATTCTTCAATTTGTCCTGCAACAAAGTCATAAGTGTCATGGGCATTCAGTTCTTTCACCACATAAACGCCATCCATGCCCGCAGTTTAGCACCTTTACAACCTTAAGGATTTATTCATGATTTTTAACTCGAGCCTGATAGAACAACAATGGAACGTAATGTTCAAGAATAACGTATTGGTAATTGTATGAATATCAAAACGACGATGTTAATTTTTCTTATATTCTCGATTCTTTGCTTAGTTGGATACTTTGCTTTGAATTTCCGAGTTTCTGGTGATAGACAAATCAGTTACTTGACGCTAAGAACCTTGATTGGAACTGGTAAAGTTGAATCAGTTTCAATCTCTGAAAACTATCTTGAGCTAAGAACAAAACAACCAGAAAGTGTTCTACTAACCGATAATCGTTTAGTAAAAGCAAATACTTTTAATAGTTTTCTCTCGAGTGAAGTTACTGATAGTGATTTACTCAACGACCTGAAAAAATTTCAAGTTGGAATACAAACTAATTCACCTTACCCTTGGTTAGGACTTCTGAGTGCGTTCATACCCGTTATTTTTAGTCTTGGATTTTGGATAACTGTTGTTGTGATCGTGTGGAATAAATTTTTTAGCAAACGACGACTCATGTAGCATTAGTTGTTGGTTAAGTCTCTGAAATCTCGAGTACATTGTTCCTCACAGACCACGTTGTATATTAGTGCTGTAAGTTTTATTCGTTTCCCTTTCGCCTTTGAAGGAGGCACCTCCGTTGAAAATTAATCCATTTGTTATTTTCCTTGTTATTATCGCGTTGTTCTTTGCTTTTAATGCTTTTAACCCCGGTGGTTCTGGCGGACGGCAAATCAGCTACTCACAGTTTCTTAGTCTGGTAGAAGCGGGTAAGGTCGAAAGTGTTTCAATTACCGAAAACCGACTTGACCTAAAAACCAAACAAATTGAACGAATCTTGATTGGCGATAGGTC